>NZ_JBMIOP010000024.1:0-1319 GCF_049197365.1 Mycobacterium sp. THU-M104 | reverse complement strand
AACGCAGGCAGCGACACGGTATCGGTGATCAGCTCCTCAGGCAGCGTCTCCAACACAATCACCGTGGGGGACGATCCGGTCGCGGTAGTGGCGGGCTTCCGAGGCCAAGTTGTCGCCGCCAACAACGTCAGCGGCTCGGTTTCGTCTAGCGCCCCCTTCCCCGACTCAAGCGCAGCCGCCCCCAGCGTCACCGTGGGCACGGGACCGGACTCGCTGGCGACCAACTCCCGCAACATCGACAGCGACGTGTATGTCGCCAACGGAGGCAGCGGCACAGTATCGGAGCTCAACTCCTATGGAAGCACTGTCCTCGATACCTATACCGTGGGCGGTCATCCGGACGGGCTGGCGGTCAACTCCAGCGGCGACATCTATGTCGGCACCGCCGACGGCAACACGGTGACGGAACTCAACTCCACCGGCACCGTCATCGACACCATCACCGTCGGCACCAACCCGGACGCGCTCGCGGTCAACCCCACCACCGGCACCGTCTACGCGGCCAACGCGGGTAGCGACACGGTGTCGGAGATCAGTTCCTCGGGCACCGTCATCGGCACCGCCTCCGTGGGCGGCGTCCCGGACGGGGTGGCGTTCAACGCCGTCAACGGAGACGTGTACGTCACTGTCGGCAGCGCCGACACGGTGGACGTTCTCGGTGGGTAGGGTCAGCCGCGGTGTTGCCGATCAGGGGACGCCCCGGCAATACCGCGGTCGGGTAGTGGACCGCGCCAAGAACGTCGTGCTGCACCGTGCCCAGGTCGGATCGGATCGTGGTCGCGATCCCCGACGACGGGGTCCGCAGGGGTCGGCACCCGCCGCGTCGGTCGTTGCGTACGCGTGTCCCCCGGCCCCGGGCAGAGAGGCGATCCCGCGCGTCCCGGGCGACTGCACGGTTCACCTGATGCCTCAGGCCGGCGCCAGGAAACCCACGGGCCCCGACGCGAGGCACAACGACAGCGCGGCGGTGTCGGCGCGCACCGTGATCGCATCCCCGGCACCCGGCAGGCGCACGAAAACCCGGTTGAGTCCCGGATGCACCGGGACCCGGACGTCGGGTCCCTGGTTCAGTGACAGCGTCATCGACCCGTCGCTGTTGGCCAGGTAGTTCAGTTCAACGGTCCAGTCGGCGGGCAGCAGGGGCCCGTCGAGCATCAGCCGCGCCGGTTTGTCCGGCTGCGCGAAGTACCCGCACCGCGGCAGCGGTCCTGCCACGATGGTGCGCACCCACGTCACGTGCGCGTCGACCAGCCGGCCCGAGCTGTCCAGCATGCGCAATTGTGTTGTCGCCGAGGAGAATTCCGGTCGGTCCCGGACCA
>NZ_JBMIOP010000269.1:0-6047 GCF_049197365.1 Mycobacterium sp. THU-M104 | reverse complement strand
TGACACCGATCTGGACCGGCACAGCGCCACTGCCATGAGACTGGTAGCTCGGATTCAAGTTTTTTCCAGCTGCGCTGTCATAAAATCTGGTGTCCGGACGTCGTGATGCTTCCGATCGCAGCCTTCTCATAACCTGGGAGGCTTGCCACCGGCTGCAGGGGGGGCGTTGTGGAGGGGAAGGACACCAGCGGGCATGAGTTTCCTGACATCACCACCCGAGATCAACTCGCTGCGGATGTATGCCGGAGCGGGTTCGGGACCGCTGCGGGCCGCGGCGGCTGCCTGGAACGGGTTGGCCGGTGAGCTAGGTTCGGCGGCCCAATCGTTCTCGTCGATCACCGGTGGTCTGGCCGGCCAGGCGTGGCAGGGGCCCTCCTCTGCGGCGATGATCGCAGTCGCGGGCCGGTACACGAATGTCCTCACCGCCGCCTCCGCCCACGCGCAGGGTGCTGCCGCTTCCGCGCAGGCGGTAGCCGGTGAGTTCGAAGCGGCGCTTTCGGCAGTCGTGCATCCCGCGCTGGTCGACACCAACCGCAATCAGTTGATGCAGCTGGTTAACTCCAACCTGTTCGGGCAGAACGCCCCGGCCATCGCTGCCATGGAAGCCGAGTACGAGGCGATGTGGGCCAAGGACGTGGCGGCGATGGTCGGCTACCACGGCGGCGTGTCCGCGGCTGTGGCGCAACTGCCGACCTGGCAGGCGGCGCTGCAGGGCGCGTCGAACCAGTTGAGCGGTGCGGTGGCTGCCGGCCCGGTCGGCTCGGCGCTGAGCTCGTTGACCTCGGCGGCCAACAGCGCCTCGGTGGGCGGGACATTCACCGGCGCCGAACAGAACGTCGGTGCCGCGGTCGGCCAGATCCGCTCCGACATCATCGGGGCCATCAACACACCGACCGAAATGCTGTTCGGCCGTCCGCTGATCGGCACGGGGGTGAGCGGGGCGCCCGGTGTCGCCGCCAGCACCAGCGCCACCGGCGCCACCGGCACCAGCACCGACGCAACCGTTCCGCTGACCATGGTGAACACGACCGAGCCGGTGGTGTACGCCTCCGTCGGCGACGGAGCGAGCATTCCTCTGTTGGTCGACACCGGCTCCACCGGCCTGGTTGTGCCTTTCCAGGATGTCGGCGGATTCTTCGGTTTGCTGACCCAAGGGTTGCCCAGCGGATTCGGTGTCGGCGGCTACAGCGGCGGATTGGACTACCTCTACGCGACCTACAACATGCCGGTGAATTTCGGCGGCGGGGTTGCGACCAACCCGACCCCCGTCGACGTGGAGCTTTTCGCCTGGCCGACGACGCTGCAAGGATTGGTGACGTACGGCTTCTCGTTCCCGTCCTACTTCGCGCCCGACGGTGTGTCCGGCGTCCTGGGGATCGGCCCCAACGCGGGGGGCCCGGGCCCCAGCATCGCGACCCAGTCGTTCGCGAACTCATCGTGGGACCAGGGTGTTCTCATCAACCAACCGGCGCACCAGTTGGTCTTCGGGCCGGCGCCGACAAGTTACGGCAGCGGCGTCACGCTGACCGGATCGCCGATCACCGACCTCACCGTGAAAATCGGCGATACCACCTTCGACAACGTCCCGTCGATCGTCGACTCCGGTGGCGTGGAAGGCACCTTCCCGACCTCTGTCCTCGGGAACCCGGCGACGGGAACGGAGATCACGGTCGATAGCGCCTCGGGTGACCTGCTGTACCACTACACCTACGAGAGCTCCTACTTCCCGACGGTCATCTCCAGCGGGTTGATGAACACCGGTAACGGCCCCTTCGAGCTGTACCCGACCTACATCAACAACAGCGCCGACACCACCACCATCTACACCAGCGCGTCAGGTCTGTAGCCCACCCTGGTGGGCGAACCAGGGTGGCGCGCGGTAACCCCTCGGCGCCCCGTTGATGACGTTGCGTGCCTGGGGTCGGTTGAGGGTGGCGAGGTGGTCGTCCAGTTTCATCGATCGATGAGCGAGCCGAGCACACTGCCGATGAGCCCCGGTGGCACGTTGCCGGGTTCGACGAGTTCTTCGATGGCCAGGCCGTTGTTCAGCGCGAGCAGCAGCAGTCCGATCAGGTCCGCCGACAACGGGGATCTGAGCCCGAGTGAACTCGCGACGTCCTCGATGGCGGCCGCCAGTGACGCGCGAACGACTCGTCGATGTTCGACGAAACGCGCCCCGACCACGGGGTCACGCACGGCCCGCGACCAGTAGTCGAGGAAGAGCAATTGCCATTCGCGGTTCTCGCCTATTCCCCGGATCAGGCGCTCGCCCACGGTGGTCAGCGCATGCTGCCCGTCGCGGGGAAGGTCGCGCATCGCCTCGGTGGCCAGCCGAATGCGCATGTCGATCTGCTGGTCCATCAACGCGAAGAACAGGTCGTCCTTGGATCCGAAGTTCGAATAGACCGCACCCTTGGTGAACCCGGCGGCGTCGGCGATCGCATCGATGCTGGCTCCGGCGAACCCGCACCTGGCAAACGTCGAGGCAGCTGCGTCGAGGATCCGCGCGCGCACTTCGCTGCGTTTGGGCCTCGATGGCGCCGCGTTGACTTCGGGCATGACACGTACGATACTCGCCAGTATCCAATACTGACGAGTATCCAGGAGTCTGTGTGCCCGATTACGACCTCGTCTTTCGCGGTGGAACCGTGTACGACGGAACAGCGAATGCGATCCCGACGCGTGCTGACGTGGGTGTGCGCGACGGCATCGTGGTCACGCTGAGCGCCTCGCCGCTGCCGGAGGGTCGGCGCACGATCGACGCCACCGGCAAATGGGTCATGCCAGGGATGATCGACGTCCACACCCACTACGACGCCGAGGTGCTGACCCACCCCGGCCTGGCCGAATCGGTGCGCCACGGTGTCACGTCGGTGGTGATCGGCAACTGCTCGTTGTCGACGGTGTACTGCGACGCCGACGACTGCGCCGACATGTTCGCCCGGGTTGAGGCCTTGCCATGGGACACCGTCCATTCTGCGGTCAAAGAGCACCAGAGCTGGGACGGGCCGCGCGCCTACGTCGATGCGCTGGAAGCCCGTCCCCTGGGGCAAAACGTCGCGGCGTTCATCGGCCACTCCGACATCCGGGTCGCGGCAATGGGATTGGAGCGTGCGGTCACCAAAGGAGAGAACCCCACGGTTGCGGAGCTCGACGCGATGCGCGACATGCTCTCCGACGCGCTCGACGAAGGGTTCGTCGGATTGTCGACCATCAGGAGCTCGTTTTCGAAGCTGGAGGGGACGCGCTTTCCGGCGCGGCAACTGCCCTCGACATACGCCGGCTGGCGGGAGTACCGGATGCTCAACGCCCTACTGCGCCAGAGCGATCGGGTACACCAGAGCACCCCGAACTTGACCAGGCGTGCCGAGACGGCGCTCTTTTTCGCCCAGAGCGCGGGACGGCCCCTGGGACGCCGCCCGCTGAAGACCACCCTGATCTCGGCCGCCGACATCAAAGCCGACCGGAGCGTGTGGCGGTTGACCACAACCGCGGCAAAATTGTTCAACAACGTACTCGGTGCGGACTTCCGGTGGCAGCACCTCCCAGTGCCCTTCGAGCTGTACGCCGACGGCATCGACCTGGTTGTGTTCGAGGAATTCGGTTCCGGTGCAACCGCATTGAATATCCGCGACGAACTTGGCCGTGGCAAGCTCCTCGCGGACGAGAGCTATCGGCGGGCCTTCCGCAAGGACCTGGCCAAGCGGTTCGGCTCCCGGGTCTGGCACCGCGACCTCAACGACGCGCAGATCGTCGCCTGCCCGGACCCAGCCGTGATCGGCCTGTCGTTCGGCGACGTCGGCGAAATGCGCGGGACCACACCGGGCGACGCACTGCTCGACCTCGCCGTGGAGCACGGGCGAGCGTTGCGCTGGCGCACCACCATCGCCAATGACCGCGACGAGGTCCTCGACCGGCTCGCGCTGTCCCCTGATGTCCAGATCGGCTTCTCCGACTCCGGCGCACACCTGCGCAATATGGCGTTCTACAACTTCGGCCTGCGCATGCTCGAGCGTGTTCACCATCGCGGCTTCATGCCGCTCGCCAAGGCGATCCACCGGCTGACCGGCGAATTGGCCGATTGGTACGGACTGGATGCCGGCCGGCTCGGCGTCGGCAGCCGCGCCGACATCGCCGTCGTCGACCCCGCCGGCTTCGACGGCTCCAGCGGCCGCTACGCCGAGGCGCCCGCACCGGGACTCGCCGACCTCAACCGGATGGTCAACCGCAACGAAGGTGCGATCTCGGCAACCATCGTCAACGGCCATGTCGTCTACCAGGATGGCGAGTTCGCCGACGGATTCGGAACGACCCTGCACGCCGGAACATTCCTACGCGCCGGCCAGCGCGATCGCCGCCCGGTCACCGCGTAACGCATACCCTGGCTCGCGTGGCCGAACCGACCATCCAGGAGCTGCGCGAACGCCTCGACGGCCTGACCATCCGCGACGCCGCACGCCTGGGCCGGCGCCTGAATACCCTTCGCGGCGCCGAGCCCGGCACGCTGCGGCAACTCGCCGACCTGATCGGCGCGGCCGAAACGCTCGTCGCCGACCGGCACGCCGCGGTGCCGACGATCACCTACCCCGACCTGCCGATCAGCGAGCGGCGCGGGGACATCGCCGAGGCCGTCCGGTCACACCAAGTGGTCGTCGTCGCCGGTGAAACCGGGTCGGGCAAGACCACGCAGCTACCCAAGATCTGCCTGGAACTCGGCCGGGGGATCCGCGGCACCGTCGGGCACACCCAGCCGCGCCGGCTGGCCGCCCGCACCGTGGCCCAGCGCATCGCCGACGAGCTGGGCAGCCCGCTCGGTGACGCCGTCGGCTATGCCGTGCGGTTCACCGACCGGGTCAGCGACCGCACCCTGGTGAAACTGATGACCGACGGCATCCTGCTCGCCGAGATCCAGCGCGACCGCCGCCTGCTGCGCTACGACACGCTGATCTTCGACGAGGCCCACGAGCGCAGCCTCAACATCGACTTCCTGCTCGGGTACCTGCGCGAGCTGCTGCCGCACCGCCCCGAGCTGAAGGTGATCGTCACCTCGGCGACCATCGAGCCGCACCGGTTCGCGAATCATTTCGGCGGTGCGCCGATCGTGGAGGTTTCCGGGCGCAGCTACCCGGTGCAGATCCGCTACCGCCCGCTGGAGGTGCCCGTCGCGTCGGGCACCGAGGACGATCCCGCCGACCCCGACCATGAGATCGTGCGCACCGAGACCCGCGACGAGATCGAGGCGATCGTCGACGCCGTCGGTGAACTCGAGTCCGAGCCGCCCGGCGATGTGCTGGTGTTCCTGTCCGGTGAGCGCGAAATCCGCGACACTGCAGAGGCGTTGGGCGGGTTGAAGCACACCGAGGTGCTGCCTTTGTATGCCCGGCTGCCAGCCGCCGAGCAGCAGAAGGTGTTCGCGCCGCATTCCGGGCGCCGCGTCGTGCTGGCGACCAATGTCGCCGAGACGTCGCTGACCGTGCCCGGCATCCGGTACGTGGTCGATCCGGGCAATGCCCGCATCTCCCGCTACAGCCGCCGCCTCAAAGTGCAGCGGCTGCCGATCGAGCCGATCTCGCAGGCGTCGGCCGCGCAGCGGGCCGGCCGGTGCGGGCGGGTCGCGCCGGGCGTGTGCATCCGCCTGTACGCCGAGGAGGATTTCACCGCCCGCCCTCGCTACACCGATCCCGAGATCCTGCGCACCAACCTGGCCGCGGTGTTGCTGCAGATGGCGGCGCTGCAGCTGGGGGACCCACCAAGCTACGTCGAGAACTTTCCGTTCCTCGACCCGCCGGAGCGCCGCAATGTCCGCGACGGGGTACAGCTGCTCCAGGAGCTGGGCGCGTTCGACTCCCGGGGCGCGATCACCGACCTGGGCCGCCGGCTGGCGCGGTTGCCCGTCGACCCGAGGCTGGGCCGGATGATCCTGGCGGCAGAGACCGAGTCCTGCGTGCGGGAGATCCTGGTGCTGGCCGCCGCGCTGACGATCCCCGACCCCCGGGAGCGGCCGCGCGACCGTGAGGAGGCGGCGCGCCAGAAGCACGCCCGCTTCG
>NZ_JBMIOP010000195.1:0-1216 GCF_049197365.1 Mycobacterium sp. THU-M104 | reverse complement strand
TTGGGGTGGGCGCGGTCCGGATCGAGCAGGACCGCGTCGGCGGACGCGCCGCGACGGCGCACGAACGTCGCGGCCCACAGGGCGTCGCCGCCGTTGTTCCCAGCGCCGACGACCGCGCAGACCCGGCGTCCGGCCACTCCGCCCGCGACCGCGGTCAGCTCACCGATGATCGCGGTCGCCAGCCCGAAGGCCGCGCGTCTCATCAGGGCACCGTCGGGCAGGCCGGCCAGCAGCGGCGCTTCGGCGTCGCGGATCGCGTCTACGGAGTAGTAATGCCGCATCGAACCCAACACTACGTGTCCGCGCCGGGGCGCACCGTCGAGTGCACGCACGCCGGCTCCCGGCGCGTCAGGCCTCCGTCATGGCGAGGCCTCGCCGGAGCGGAACCGCCGCATCGCGTCCCTGAGCTTGGCCGGGCCCAGTTGCATGCCGACCTTGGTGCGGGTCAGCGGGTAGAAGCAGAGCCCGATGAGGATCGCGGCGAAGTGCCCGATCGCGGTGAATTGGAGTTCGACGCGGTTCATCGTGAGCAGCGGGAAGCCGAAGATGACGAACAACACCCCGAGGTAGCCCCAGCGCCACGGTCGCGCGATGTGGTAGGTCAGCACGGCCATCACGCCGACCAGGAAATAGCTGACCCCGATGTCGCGGGCCAGCACCAGCCTTTCCGACGCGCTGCGGTCCTCGATCGCGAAGTAGAGCATGCCCTCGCCGATGTAGGTGGCGAGGATGTGCGACGTCAGTCCCACGGTGAGCCACCGCAGCTGGCGCAGCCAGTGTTCGGCCGGCGCGAGGAACAGCGTGAACAGCAGCAGGTAAGGTTCCAGGTCCTTGCCGTCGATCCACAGCAGGCTGGCGAACAGCACGTCGAGGGGATCGGAGCCCAGCCCGCGGATGTTGGTGGAGCGGTGCAGCAACACCGCGTGCAACTGCTGGCCGGTGAGGTCGTTCTGGATCAGCGTCGTGATCGTCAGCACCAGCAACCAGCCGTAGGTCAGCGGCGCGTCGCTGACCCAATGCCACACCGCGAGCGCCATGCTCCCGGCTCGCCCCCGCACGGATGTGTTCGCCACACCTCAACCTTCGCATGCCCGGCGCCGCGCCGCGGAACCGCGACAAACGCATCAGGAACGCGAGGGGTTGTCCGGCCTCAGGTGCCGCCACCAGCAGTTGATGTAGAGGGACATCGACACCGCCAATGCGACGAGCACCCACA
>NZ_JBMIOP010000178.1:0-3808 GCF_049197365.1 Mycobacterium sp. THU-M104 | reverse complement strand
CGCGCCGCTCGGCGACCGCCTCGGCGTCACCGGCGACCTCGTCGAGCAGCCGGCCGCAACGCGAGGCGCTGTTGTCGATCTCGTGGATGTCGGCACCCAGCTGGCTGCGGCTCGACGCCATGCCGCCCAGGGCTTTGCCGGCGCTGATCCACTGGTCGGTGCCCTGGGTTTCCACCAGCATCCGCTTGACCGACGGCGACGTGGTGGCCTCGAGCGTCGCCATCGCCGCGGTGCCGACCAGGATGCCGTCGACCGGCATCGACGGGAAGCCGTAGTTCTGCGCCCAGCGTCCGGACAGGTAGTCGGCCGCCCGCTCGGGGGTGCCGATGCCGCCGCCGACGCAGACGGTGATGTTGGGACGCGACCGCAGCTCCGAGTAGGTGGCCAGCAGCAGGTCGTCGAGGTCCTCCCAGGAGTGGTGGCCGCCGGCACGGCCGCCCTCGATGTGCACGATCACCGGCTTGGTGGATACCTCGGTCGCGATACGGATGACCGAACGGATTTGCTCGATCGTGCCGGGTTTGAACACGACGTGGTTGATGCCGACGTCGCCCAGCTCGTCGATCAGCTCGACGGCTTCCTCGAGATCTGGGATACCGGCGCTGATCACCAGACCGTCGATCGCCGCACCGGATTGGCGGGCCTTCTGCACCAGGCGCCTGCCTCCCACTTGCAGCTTCCACAGGTAAGGGTCGAGGAAGAGCGCGTTGAACTCGTAGGTACGGCCCGGTTCGAGCAGCCCGGCCAACTCCTGCACGCGGTCGGCGAAGATTTCCTCGGTGACCTGCCCGCCGCCGGCGAGTTCGGCCCAGTGCCCCGCGTTGGCGGCGGCGGCCACGATCTTGGCGTCGACGGTGGTCGGGGTCATGCCCGCCAGCAGGATCGGCGACCGGCCGGTCAGCCGGGTGAACTTCGTCGAGAGCTTGACACGGCCGTCGGGAAGGCGCACCACGGTCGGGGCGTAGCCCGACCAGGCGCGGGCCACCTCGGGAACAGCCCCGACGGTGAACAGATTGCGTTGGCCGCCGCGTGTGGCCGCCGGCACGATGCCGATGCCCAGCCCCCGGATCACCGGCGCGGTCAGCCGGGTCAGGATGTCCCCGGGTCCCAGGTCGAGAATCCAGCGCGCTCCGGAGCCGTGCACCCGGGTGATCTCCTCGACCCAGTCGACGGGACTCACCAGGATCGCCTCGGTCAGTTGGCGGGCGAGCTCCACGTCGAGGCCGACCTTCTCGGCCCACGCCCCGACGATGTCGATGCCGTCGGCGAGCCGTGGGGTGTGGAATCCGACCTCGACCTGCACCGGGTCGAAGACCGGCGCGAACACATCGCCGCCACGGATCTTGCTCTTGCGGTCGGCCTCTTCTTTCCCCGAGATCTGGCGACAGTAGAGCTCGAAACGTGACAGCTGCTCGGGGGTGCCGGTGATGACGACGGTACGCCGGCCGTTGCGGATGGACAGCGTCGGAGGCTGCACGGTGCGGACGTCCCGCGCGAACTCGTCCAGCAGGCGTTGGATGCGCTCGGGGTCGGCGTTGCTGACCGACACCATGGGCGGGCGGTCACCGAGCACGGAGATGCCGCGTCGGCGGGCGACCAGCGTGCCCGCCGCACCGATCAGCTGCGCCATGGCCAGCAGCTCGGCGTCTCGGGCGGCCCCGTCTTTCGAGGCCTTGAGGGCCTCGACGGCGAGCACGCCCTGGGAATGGCCCGCCAGGGCCAACGGCGGGGTGGCCGTCAAATCCATGCCCTGGCGCGCCAGGGCGCGCATGGCGGCGATCTGGGTGAGCAGCACCCCGGGGACCGAGACGGCCGCCGACGTCAGGTGCTTGTCCGCGGGAACCGCGTCCTCGGCCGCCAGCGCACGCACCCACTGCAACGGCTCGAAGCCGATCGGGCGCACCACGACCAGTTCCTTGGCCACCGGCTCGAGGAGCAGTTCCACCTCGCCGACCAGCGTCGCCAGCTCGGTCTCGATCCCGGCCGAGGACACCAGTTCCTCGAGCGTCTCCAGCCAGGCGCTGCCCTGGCCGCCGAACGCCACAGCGTACGGCTCCCCGGCCGTCAGACGGTCGACCAGAGCGTGGGCGCTGTACGAGCCGTGCCCGTCGCGGTCGGCGGGCAACTCCCCTCGCTTCGCTGGGGTGCCCCCGTCGTGCTCGTGGATCGTCACCTTGTACGTCTCCCCTGTATGCGTCGTCTATCGGTCTATCGGTCTATCGGTGTCTCAGCGGGTCGGCACCCTGCGCGTCGTCGACGAGCCGGCCCCTGGCCGATCGGCGCGGCGGCCTACGTCGGCTGTAATAAGAGTGTCATAAGGGCGAGTGCCCTTTTTCGCAGCCGATTGGTTACTGGCGAGTTCTACGCACGGGTAACCGTGTCCTGGGTAACACCGGGTTGAACCGCGCGCACGGGCGCAACGAACAAACGTGCTGCATGCAGGTGGTTACGCTCGAGTAGCCATAACTTCGCTGTTCAAAGCGGTTTTGTTATGAAATCGTTATGTTAGGCATTTCGGCCCGCGGTGGCGCTTCGCGCACGAGCAACCTCCCCGGCGCGCGGCCCCAAGGTCTCTGCAACACCCCGCAGTCGACGAAAGTTGATTTGCTGGAGCAGGTGCCGACGGTCTAGATCCACTGCCCGAATCGGGGCTTGAGAATGTGGTTGATGTCCACCCCGACGCCGCCCACTTGGCGCTTGTCGATCTCGACCTGGTGCAGATTCGCGGCCGGATGGGCGTACCCCCTCGGCGAACCCCAGTTGTGCTGCCAGAAGTAGGAGCCCAGACCGTCCTGCAGCGCCCAGTCGATCGTCTTGGAGTTGCCGTACACACCGGTGCGCTGGTGGCCGATCACCGACTCCCAGGAGCGCAGGTAAGGAGCGATCTGCTGCTTGTACTGGTCATAGGACGGGTCGTCGTCGATCGAGGCGTAGATGGGAGCGTCGGGCGGTCCGCCGGCGACGGCGTGCAACTGCATGCCGCGGCGGGCGTGCTGCACACCGGCGGCGGCCCCGCCCAGCCAGTCTGCGGTTTTGCCCTTACCGTACTGGTAGCAGGACACGATCTTGAGCCCATTGCTGGCGAGGTCACGCGCTTCGGCGATCTGGATCGGCTTGCCGAGCATCCAGCTACCCCCGGGCCGCCGATCGGACACGTACCGGATCGATCCCGCCGCCCCGGCCGCCCTGATCTGGCCGGCGGGAATGACACCGGCCGCGTAGTCCAGCAGCGTGCCGAGCGCGGCCGCTGCCGGCGCCGCACGCAGAGATGCTGCCGCGGCGCCGAAACCCACCAGTCCCGGGGCCGTGGCGGCGAGCTTCAGCACATCGCGCCGCGAAACCGACATCGGCTCAGGGTACGACACAACCTCGCCAGACCCATTGACCCCAACAGGCACATATGTAGCGTCGATCACGCGAGCGGCCGTGGTGTTGATCGAGCGCGCCCCGGTCCGTAGCTCCTCCCCGATCACCAGACTGCGCTCAAGCAGAGGGTGAAGCTTCCCGGCGTGTCGACCACCTCGTCGTCGTCGTGCCGAAAATGGGTCGTCCAGCCGCTGCTCGATCCCGCTCTGCGGGAGTGCTGTTGCGGCCCGAGAATCCTCGTCAAAGCGATAGTCGAGCCCGTGCAGCCAAGCCGCGGCGAAACTGTAATTCTGCAGCAGAAGTGCGAGTAGACACCTGCAAATTTACAGTTTCGCGGGTGGGTGATGCTAGCGGGAGTTTCCGGCCTTTGTTGATCGACGGCCTGATTTGCCCTGGTGGGGTTGTGTTTTTGGGCAGGGTTGGTGTATTACCCAACTCGCGG
>NZ_JBMIOP010000157.1:0-4811 GCF_049197365.1 Mycobacterium sp. THU-M104 | reverse complement strand
GCCAACCGCGCCGAGGAACTGTGCGCTCTGCTGCGCCGCAACGGTGCCGAGGTCTGCCGCGCCGCGGCCATCGACATGATCGCCCTGCCCGACGACGACGAATTGCGCCGCAACACCGCGGCCCTGATCGCACGGCCGCCCGATATCGTCGTCGCGCACACCGGGATCGGCTTCCGCGGCTGGATGGCCGCGGCTGACGGCTGGGGCGTGGCCGGCCAGCTGACCGCCGCGCTGGCGCAGGCACGCATCGTCGCCCGTGGCCCGAAGGCGACCGGGGCGCTGCGCGCGGCGGGCCTGCCCGAGGAGTGGTCAGCGAAATCCGAGTCGTCGCGCGAGGTGTTGAAATACCTGCTCGAGTCCGAGTTGCCCGGCAAGCGGATCGCCGTCCAATTGCACGGCGCCGCCGAGGGTTGGGACCCGCATCCCGGGTTCCTCGGCGAGTTGCGCGCAGCGGGCGCCGAGGTGACGCCCATCCAGGTGTACCGCTGGAAGCCCACACCGGTCGGCGGCCAATTCGACCAGCTGCTCACCGCCATCGCCAAGCACCGTTTCGACGCGGTCAGCTTCACCTCCGCGCCGGCCGCTGCGGCACTGCTGGAACGCGGCCGCGAGCTGGCCATCGAAGACCAATTGCTGTCGGCGCTGCGCACCGACGTGCACGCGATGTGCGTGGGTCCGGTCACCGCCCAGCCCCTCACCAGGGCGGGAGTCCCCACCTCTGCACCCGACCGGATGCGGCTGGGGGCGTTGGCCCGCCACATCGCCGAAGAGCTACCGATGCGTCGCTCGCGCGCGATCGACGCCGGCGGTCACCGCATCGAGATCCGCGGCAACTGCGTGGTGGTCGACGGGTCGGTCAAATCACTGTCGGGTTCTGGCATGGCCATCTTGCGAACGCTGGCGCAACGTCCCGGTGATGTCGTCGCTCGTGGCGATTTGCTGCGAGTGCTGCCCGGTAGCAGCAACGACCCTCACGCCGTCGACACGGCGGTGCTGCGGCTGCGAACGGCCTTGGGCGACCGGAACATCGTCGCGACCGTGGTCAAGCGCGGCTACCGCCTCGCGGTTGACGATCCGTCTGGGTCACCGGCCTGAAACCGGCAATGCGTGATCTTTGATCCGGTACGGGTGATCCTGACAGGATGCCCCGCACCGAGGAGCCGCCGCGCCGGATCTTCGATCCGGCCGCCAAGATGCTTCATTTGCCACTCGGCACACCGGAGTTCATCGATCGCATCGTCATCGGCAGTATCCAGCAGGTGGGCCGCCAGACCCTGCGCATGCTGATCACCACCTGGGCCACCGCCGGCGGCGGCCCCTTCGCGGCCAGCACGGTCGCGTCAACGGGGATGGCCAAGACCGCCGAAATCGTCGAAGCCGTGTTCATCGGTCCGGTGTTCGGCCCGTTGCTCAGCGCGCTCGGAGCCGACAAGGTGGTGCTGCGCGCGTCGCTGTGCGCCGCGCAACTGGTGGGCCTGGGTATCGTGCGCTACGGCCTATGCTCCGAGCCGCTTCACTCGATGTCGGTGGACGACCTCGTGGATGCCATCGGTCCGACGTTGCAGCGTTACCTGGTCGGTGACATCACCCGGTGACGCGACGCGGGGGCGGCCCGCCCGATCTCGACAGAGCCCTCACACGTGACGCGCACCGCGTAGACGGGCACCGAGATCTCCGGGTCGTCCAGGCACGTCCCGTCATCCAACGCGAAAGCCTGTTTGAGGATGGGCGATTGGACGATCGCACGACCGTCACGGTCGTCGACGAGGCCCCGGGACAGCACCGCCGCTCCGGAGAACGGGTCGACGTTGCCGACCGCGCGCACCGACCCGTCGTCGAGCCGGAACAGCGCCGCCTGCGTGCCGTCGTCGAGCAGGACACCGACGCCGCGACCGGGGATGAGGTGGTCATAGGCACAGGCGGTCGTCCACACCTGAATGTCGTTGACCAACCTCATGATTCCTCCTGGATCGACTCACGGACCCGGGGCATCCCGATGGAAACGGGGATCTTTCGCCCCGCATTCTCGGTGAACGTCACGGTCGGGTCGACGGCATCCGGGGCGTTGACGAACGACACGAACCGGGACAGCTTGTCCGGATCCTCCAACACACCCTTCCATTCGCACCGGTAATTCCGCACGTGGCGCCGCATCGCGGCTTCGAATTCCTCAGCCAGTCCCAGCGAGTCCTCACAGACGACCTCGCGTAGATGCTCCAGGCCGCCCTCGAGTGAGTCGACCCACGGCGCGGTCCGCTGCAGCCGGTCGGCAGTGCGGATGTAGTACATGAGGAAACGGTCGATGTAGCGGACCAGGATCTCGGTGTCCAAGTCGGAGGCCAGCAGCTGCGCGTGCTTGGGGGTCATGCCGCCGCTGCCGCCGACGTAGAGGTTCCAACCCTTTTCGGTGGCGATGACGCCCACATCCTTGCCGCGGGCCTCGGCGCATTCCCGCGCACAGCCCGAGACCCCCATCTTGATCTTGTGCGGCGCCCGCAGACCGCGATAGCGCAGTTCCAGGTCGATGGCCAGCTGCACCGAATCCTGCTGCCCGTAACGGCACCAGTCGGTGCCCACGCAGCTCTTCACCGTGCGCAGCGCCTTGCCGTAGGCGTGGCCGGATTCCATGCCGCCCTCGACGAGACGCCGCCAGATCTCGGGCAGCTGTTCCACCCGCACGCCGAACATGTCAATGCGCTGACCGCCGGTGATCTTGGTGTAAAGCCCGAAATCCTGCGCTATCTGGCCGATCAGGATCAGGTGCTCGGGTTTGATGTCCCCGCCCGGCACCCGCGGTACCACCGAATAGCTACCGTTCTTCTGGATGTTGGCCAGGAAGTGGTCGTTGGAGTCCTGCAGCGCGGCCTGCTCGCCGGAGAGAATGTGGCCCGAACCGGTGGATGCCAGGATGGAGTGGCTAGTGCTGTGTCGTGGCTAGTATCGGGGCGTACTGTGATCCTCAACACCGTCTTGCGAGGAGATTCGTTGACGAGCACGACCGGTACCACGCAGCTTGACGAACTGCACGACCTCATCGGCGGTTTGCGGCGCTGTATGGGCTCGCTCAAAGCGCAGTACGGCGACAACCTGGCGATGCGCCGCGTCGTCATCGACGCCGAGCGAATCCTGTCCGACGTCGATCTACTCGACGCTGACGTGTCCGAACTGGACTTGACGCGGGCCGCGGTGCAGCAGTCCGGCGAAAAGATCGTCATCCCCGACACCGAGTACGACAGCGAGTTCTGGCGCGACGTCGACCACGAGGGTGTCGGCGGTCACAGCAGGGACTGACAACCGAAACCCCCCGCGAACCAGGGGGGGCTCTCTGTGTACTCTTCGACCAACAGCCCGTTCGAAGAGGAACACTAGATGAGCGCACCCACGGCCAACCGTCCTGCGTCAGGTGTCTTTTCACCCGCGCGCGCCCGCATCCCGCAACGGACCCTGCGCACCGACCGGTGGTGGATGTCGCCGTTGCGCATCGACCTGGGATTTGCCGCCTTTCTCATCTATGCGACAGTGCGCGCGTTCCAGCAGAATAGCTATTTCGTCCCCAAGTACCACTACCTGACGCCGTTTTACTCGCCGTGCGTCAGCACCGGGTGCGCGAAAGAGGCCAGCGAGTTCTGGCCGCAGCTCCTGCCTGACGTCTGGTGGCTGCCGTACGCGGCGCTGACACTGCCGTTCCTGCTGCTGTTCCGGCTGACGTGCTACTACTACCGTGGCGCCTATTACCGGACGGTGTGGCAGTCGCCCAGCGCCTGCGCGGTGGCCGAGCCCCGCGTCCACTACACCGGCGAGACCAAGTTCCCGCTGATCATCCAGAACAGTCATCGATACTTTTTTTACGTCGCCGCGATCATCTCGGTGATCAACACCTACGACGCGATCGTCGCCTTCCACTCCGAGGACGGTCCTGGCGGGTTCGGCGTGGGTCTGGGGAACCTGATCCTCGTCGGCAACGTCATCATGCTCTGGACCTACACGCTGTCCTGCCATTCGTGCCGGCACGTGACCGGCGGGCGGCTCAAGCACTTCTCCAGGCACCCTGTCCGGTACTGGATCTGGACCCAGGTCAGCAGGCTCAACACCCGGCACAAGCTGTACGCCTGGATCACGCTGGGCACCCTGATGCTCACCGACTTCTACATCGCGCTGGTGGCCAGCGGCACCATCCCTGACCCGAGATTTGTTGGCTGAAAAGCCATTTCAGGAATAACCAGAAAAGGCTGGGTGAGGTTCCATGGTTGAGGTCGAACGGCACTCCTACGACGTCATCGTCATCGGTGCCGGCGGCTCCGGGTTGCGGGCGGTCATCGAAGCGCGCGAGCGCGGCCTGAAGGTCGCGGTGGTGTGCAAGTCCCTGTTCGGCAAGGCCCACACCGTGATGGCCGAGGGTGGCTGCGCGGCCTCGATGGGCAATGTCAACCCAAAGGACAACTGGAAGACCCACTTCGGCGACACCATGCGCGGTGGGAAGTTCCTCAACAACTGGCGGATGGCCGAGCTGCACGCCAAGGAGGCCCCGGACCGCGTCTGGGAGCTGGAGACCTACGGCGCGCTGTTCGACCGCACCAAGGACGGCAAGATCAGCCAGCGCAACTTCGGCGGGCACACCTATCCGCGGCTGGCGCACGTCGGCGACCGCACCGGGCTGGAGCTGATCCGCACGCTGCAGCAGAAGATTGTCTCGCTGCAGCAGGACGACTACGCCGAGCTCGGCGACTACGAGGCGCGGATCAAGGTCTTCGCCGAATGCACGATCACCGAACTGCTCAAGGACGGCGACCGGATCGCCGGCGCGTTCGGCT
>NZ_JBMIOP010000134.1:0-3811 GCF_049197365.1 Mycobacterium sp. THU-M104 | reverse complement strand
TGCTTTGCGCGAGCTGCGGCACGTGTGCCGTGCCCGATCGCGTTGCGTGAAAGGCTCACGGCGCTACCGGGAGCGCAGCACCGAGATGTCCCGGCTGCATCGCCGGGTCAACGAAGTCCGCACCCATCACCTGCACGTCCTGACGACACGGTTGGCCAAGACCCACGGCCGCATCGTTGTCGAAGGTTTGGACGCGGCGGGGATGCTGCGGCAAAAAGGGTTGCCGGGGGCGCGTGCCCGGCGGCGCGGTCTGTCCGATGCGGCCCTGGGTGCCACCGCGCCGGCACCTGTCGTATGAGACGGGCTGGTCCGGGTCGGCGCTGGTGGTCGCCGACCGGTGGTTCCCGTCGAGCAAAACCCGCCATGCCTGCCGGCATGTTCAGGACATCGGCTGGGACGAACACTGGCAATGCGATGTCTGCTCGGCGCGTCACCAGCGTGACGACAACGCCGCGATCAACCTCGCACGCTACGAGGACACAGTTAGCGTCGTCGACCCAGTTGGGGCCGCCGTCAAGCGTGGAGCCGACCGTAAGACGCGGCCCAGCCGGGCAGGTGGCTGTGAAGCGCGGAAGGGACGCAGCCACAAGGCTGCCGAACAACCCCGAGACGGGGTGCAAGTCGCGTGACCACTAAAGATCACTCACTTGCAACGGGCTGCTGGCGGGCACTGCGCTCGGTATCGTCGCGCGCTAGGTGTGGACCTACGGAAAGTTCGGCGAGCGTTATCGCGCTGATCACCGATTCGTCAGGAAGCTCGGATGGGTCGGATATCTGGCCGAGGAGGATCACCGTCGAGGTGTCCAGCATCCCTTGGCTCGAAGCTTCGATCACAGCGACGGGTCGATCAGATTGTCGATGTCGCGCCGGAGCGTATCTGGGCTTACCTGCGGAAGATTCTTGCGGCGCCGAATGAGTTCGGCTGGGCCGGCGCTGGGTCGGGGCAGGGGGCGGAGCTCAGCCACCGGCGCACCGTCGCGAGTGACGACGATGCGTTCGCCGTGCTCGACGCGGCGCAGGACTGCCCCTCCGTTGTTCCGGAGATCGCGCACCGTCACCGTGTCCATGCAATAAATGTGTCACCGGTGATACGGCGGTGACAGCCCAGCGCGTGCGGCTCTGTACCGGCTCACCGAGATCGCGCCGGGCGGATACGACACTCGCAGCGTTGTATAGAATGAGATACATGCCGGCGAGGAGTCCCGATACATCCCTGCACACCGACGGTGCACTGGCTGAAATCGGTGACGAGCTTCGCCGGCGACGAAAGGAACTAGGCATCAGCGCCGCGACCACCGCCGAAGCAGCCGGGATGTCCCGCGTCACCCTGCATCGCATCGAATCCGGCTCACCGTCGGTAACGGTCGGGGCCTATATGAACGCCGCGGCCGCTCTGGGGCTGCAGCTGGCGCTCAGCAAACCAGCGCAGGTTCACCGCCGGCCGGTCCGAGACGAGCCGTCGGAGGACCCGGTTCGCGTGGGCGACTATCCACAGCTGCAGGCCATCGCATGGCAGCTCCATGCCGATACCGAGCTTCCCGGCATTGACGCGCTGCGGATGTACGAGCGCAATTGGCGCCATGTCGACCGCGACACGATGAGCGACGACGAATGTGCGCTCGTTCAGCGGCTAGCCGACAGATACAGCGGGGGAGTTTTGCTTGTTTAGCCGCGCTCACCACATGCGAATCGCCCGTGTGTTGGAGGCACTCGACGCCGAACTCCTCGCCGATTCAAGCTGCTATTTCGGGGGCGGGACCGCGATTTCGCTGCGCTACGGCGAGTACCGCGAATCACGGGACATCGACCTGCTCATCTCCGATGGGTCTGGATACGCCGAGCTTCGCGAACGATTACGTGGACCGGAGGGATTCAACGCCCTGACAAAGCTCCCGATCCCGACCCTGCGCCCCGTCATCGCCGATCAATATGGCATTAGGACCGTGCTCGACGTCGACGGAGAACCGATCAAGTTCGAGATTATTCGCGAAGCTCGCATCGAGCTGCAGGAACCGGATTCGGGTGACAGCATCTGTGGGATCCTGACGTTGACCGCCCTCGATATGGCGTCCAGCAAGCTGTTGGCCAACTCTGATTGATGGGCTGACGCGTCCACGTTCAGCCGCGACATCATCGATCTCGCGATGATGGAGCCCGGGCAGGAACTCTTGAATCGAGCAATCGTCAAGGCAGGGCACGCATACCGGTCGGCCGTGGTCAACGACCTCGTCAGCGCTATCGACTACCTGCGAGACAATCCGCACCGCCTCGACAACTGCATGCGTGAGTTGCAGATGCACGACGTAGCCAAGGCGTACCTGTGGGATCGCATCAAGCACCTGCTTCCGCTGATCCCTTAAAAGCACTTCGGGAGTTGCGCGGCACTTTCGATGGCGACGATGCCGTCGCTGAAAATGACGGTAGAACACGGAGGTGAAACCAGCGATTGTGCCCGCAGCACCGCAGATGGCACTGAATCGGGCAGGACCGGCGGTAACCGCCAGCGGCCAAAACCGTTCGGGCCGCACCGCAGAACAAAACCCGGCTTCGCTGGGTGCTGAGGAACGGTGTGATGGTGCCGTAGTATCCTCGCTGTTCGTGCGGGAGGCTACGCTGGCACCATAGTCATGGCCTCAAGGACGAAGGATCGCCATTGCCTGCTCCTGATTCGATTACCGCGACGGTTGCGGACCATGGTGGCGTGTCCGTGGTCAGCGTGAGCGGCGAGATCGATTTGGTCACCGCTCCGGCTCTGGAACGAGCCGTCGAGGCGGTGCTCGCCGGAGGGCCGGCGGCGCTGGTCATCGACCTTTCCGCGGTGGAGTTCCTCGGTTCGGTGGGGCTGAAGATTCTCGCCGCGACCTACGAGAAGCTCGGCACGTCCGCCGGCTTCGGCGTGGTCGCGCGGGGCCCGGCAACCCGGCGGCCGATCAGTCTGACCGGTCTGGACAGGACGTTCCCGCTGTATGCAAGTCTGGACGACGCGCTGACCGCGATGCGCGACGGCACGCTCAACCGCTGAAACGACCGCGGGTTCCAATCGCGACCGACGCCGCTGCCCGTTGCCGCGTCGTGTGCCGCGAGGCGTTGTGTGGACGCCACCCGCCGGGGCGGCGCCGCATAGACTCCGGGTCATGGACGGCATCCTGGTTTTCGACGGGCGGTGCGGCATGTGCACCCGGGCGGCGGGGCGGCTGGCCCGCCTCGACCGGCATGGCCGGGTCCGCATCGAACCCTTTCAGGCTCCGGGCATGGCCGACCGTCTGGGTGTTCCCGGCGACCGGCCGCCCGAATCGGTGTATTGGCTGGACGCCACGGGTGCGGTGGCCGCGGGCGCCCGTGCCGTCAGCGCGGCCGTGTCCGCGGCACTGGGGAAACCGGTGCCGTTGTGGGTCTACCGGATTCCCGGTTTCGGGGTCGCGCAGGAGGCCGCCTACCGCTGGATCGCCGCGCATCGCTACCGCTTCGGTGGGGTGACGCCGCTGTGCGAGTCCGACCCGCAACGCTGCGGGTGAACCGATAGTAATCGAAAGCGTTGGTGTGCAACGACTTTGATGCTCAATCGGGCTGGTCCAGGCTCATCTGATTCGTCCCGACCTCGTCGGACGCCCTCGCAGCCGACCGACAGGGAGAATTCGGCACCTTGGGCCACGCACGTGGTGATCACCTTCTTGGTGCCGAACGCCGAGTCGCCGCGCACCATGATCGCCCCATCGGCCCCGCAGGCGCGGGCGGTGCCGATGGCCACCGTGATCTGGGAGGCGGCCGCGCGCCCGGAGGCGGCCTTGCCGCTGCGCAGCCTGGCCTCGGC
>NZ_JBMIOP010000107.1:0-8843 GCF_049197365.1 Mycobacterium sp. THU-M104 | reverse complement strand
CGGTGACCGCCGCCGCCAGCGCCGGCAGCACGCTCGGTGAGCACCACCGGCACCTGACGCCGTTGGCGCAACGGGTGGTCGAGCCCACGGACCCGTCCGTGCTGGCAGGCCACGACGTGGTGTTCCTGGCCTTGCCGCACGGGCATTCCGCGGCGCTGGCCGAACAGCTGAGCCCGCAAACCCTGATCATCGACTGCGGCGCGGACTTCCGGCTCACCGACGCCGCCGCCTGGCAGCGCTTCTACGGCTCCCCCCATGCCGGCAGCTGGCCCTACGGGTTGCCGGAGTTGCCCGGCGCACGCGAGCGGCTGCGCGACGCGCGGCGCATCGCGGTGCCCGGCTGTTACCCGACCGCGGCGCTGCTGGCGCTGTGGCCGGCGCTGGCCGAGGGCCTAGTCGAGCCCGCCGTCACCGTCGTCGCCGTCAGCGGCACGTCCGGCGCCGGCCGGGCGGCCACGACGGACCTGCTCGGCTCGGAGGTCATCGGATCGGCCCGGGCCTACAACATCGCCGGCGCCCACCGGCATACCCCCGAGATCGCCCAGGGACTGGAGGCGGTCGCCGGCCGCGACGTCACGGTGTCGTTCACCCCGGTGCTGATCCCGACGTCGCGCGGGATCCTGGCCACGTGCACCGCGCGCACCCGCGCGCCGCTGTCGCAGCTGCGGGCGGCCTACGACAAGGTCTACCAGGCAGAGCCTTTCATCTATGTGATGCCCGAGGGCCAGCTGCCCCGGACCGGCGCGGTGATCGGTAGCAACGCGGCGCACGTCGCCGTGGCGGTCGACGAGGCCGCCCAGACCTTCGTGGCGATCGCCGCGATCGACAACCTGGTCAAGGGCACCGGCGGCGCGGCGGTGCAGTCGATGAACCTGGCGCTGGGCTGGCAAGAGACCGAAGGCCTTTCGGTGGTCGGGGTGGCGCCGTGAGGGTGCTGCGCGAACAGGGCGTGACCGCCCCGGCCGGATTCCGGGCCGCGGGCATCGCCGCCGGGATCAAGGCGTCGGGTGCACGGGATCTCGCGCTGGTCTTCAACGAAGGGCCCGACCACGCGGCCGCCGGTGTCTTCACCAGCAACAAGGTCAAGGCGGCGCCGGTGTTGTGGAGCCAGCAGGTGCTCACCACCGGGCGGCTGCGGGCGGTCATCCTCAATTCCGGCGGCGCCAACGCCTGCACCGGGCCGGGCGGCTTCCAGGACACCCATGCCACGGCGGAGGCCGTCGCCGCCGCGTTGTCGGAGTGGGGAACCCAGACCGGGGCCATCGAGGTCGCCGTCTGCTCCACCGGCCTGATCGGTGACCGGTTGCCGATGGACAAGGTGCTCGCCGGGGTACGTGACATCGTGCGCGCGATGGCCGGCGGCCTGTCCGGTGGCGACGAGGCCGCCCAGGCCATCATGACCACCGACACGCGCGCCAAACAGGTTGCCGTGCATCATCGGAACGATTGGACTGTCGGCGGCATGGCCAAAGGCGCGGGCATGCTCGCCCCGTCGCTGGCCACCATGCTGTGCGTGCTCACCACCGATGCCGCCGCCGAACCGGCGGCCCTCGAGGCGGCGCTGCGCTACGCCACCGCACACACCTTCGACCGGCTCGACGTCGACGGCAGCTGCTCGACCAACGACACCGTGCTGCTACTGGCGTCGGGCGCCAGCGGAATCGCCCCGCCCCAGGCCGATCTCGGCGAGGCCGTGCTGCGGGCCTGCGACGACCTGTGCGCGCAACTGCAGGCCGACGCCGAGGGCGTCACCAAGCGCGTCGTCGTCACCGTCACCGGAGCCGCCTGCGACGACGACGCGCTGACTGTCGCGCGCATGGTCGCCCGCGACAGCCTGGTCAAAACCGCGCTGTTCGGGTCCGACCCCAACTGGGGCCGGGTGCTGGCGGCCGTCGGCATGGCGCCGGTATACCTGGACCCCGATCGAATTACCGTGTCTTTCAACGGGTCCCCGGTCTGTGTCGACAGCGTCGGGGTGTCCGGGGCGCGCGAGGTGGATCTGTCGGGGGCCGACATCGACGTCACCGTCGACCTCGCGGTCGGTGACGGGCGGGCCGCCGTCCGGACCACCGACCTCTCACACGCTTACGTCGAAGAGAACTCGGCCTACAGTTCATGACCCGCGCCGGCGATGATGCAGCACGTAGTGATGGGGACGAGCGGTGCACATGGCGATGAACCTCGACACCCTGCCCACCCAGCTCAAGGCCGAGGTGCTCGCCGAAGCCCTGCCCTGGCTCAAGCAGCTGCACGGCAAGGTCGTCGTGGTCAAATACGGCGGGAACGCCATGATCGACGACACGCTCAAACACGCCTTCGCCGCGGACATGGCGTTCCTGCGCAACTGCGGCATCCACCCCGTCGTCGTGCACGGCGGCGGCCCCCAGATCACCGCCATGCTGCGGCGCCTGGGCATCGCGGGAGACTTCAAGGGCGGATTCCGCGTCACGACGCCGGAAGTGCTCGACGTGGCGCGGATGGTGTTGTTCGGGCAGGTCGGGCGCGAACTGGTCAATCTCGTCAACGCACACGGACCCTATGCCGTCGGCGTCACCGGTGAGGACGCCCAGCTGTTCACCGCGATCCGGCGCAGCGTCACCGTCGACGGCGTGGCCACCGACATCGGCCTGGTCGGAGACGTCGCCCACGTGAACACCGCGGCCCTGCTGGATCTGATTGCGGCGCGACGTATCCCGGTGGTTTCGACGTTAGCGCCCGACGAGGACGGCGTGGTGCACAACATCAACTCCGACACCGCCGCCGCGGCGCTGGCCGAGGCCCTGGGGGCCGAGAAGCTGTTGGTGCTCACCGATGTCGAGGGCCTCTACACGCAGTGGCCCGACCGGGAGTCGTTGGTCAGCGAAATCGACACCGCCACGCTGGCGCAACTGCTGCCCACGCTGGAGGAGGGCATGATCCCGAAGGTCGAGGCGTGTCTGCGGGCCGTCGCGGGCGGCGTGCCCAGCGCGCACATCATCGACGGCCGGGTCAAACACTGCGTGCTGGTGGAGCTTTTCACCGACGCGGGCACCGGAACCACGGTGGTGAGCACGTGACGGCGACGATGCAGTGGGGGCACCCCCAGCCGCGCAGCGGCGAGGGGGACGCAGCGATGAACAGGAGCGGGACCGTTGATTAAGACGCGCACCGAGGAGATGCGACACCGCTGGGGCGCCGTCATGATGAACAACTACGGCACCCCTGCCATCGCCCTGGCCAGTGGCGAGGGCGCCACCGTCACCGACCTGGACGGCAAGACCTACCTGGATCTGCTCGGCGGCATCGCGGTCAACGTGCTGGGCCACCGGCACCCCGCGGTGATCGAGGCCGTCACGCAGCAGATGCAGACGCTGGGCCACACCTCGAACCTCTACGCCGCCGAGCCCGGCATCGCGCTGGCCGAAGAACTGGTCGCCCTGCTCGACGCGTCCGCGCCGGCCCGGGTGTTCTTCTGCAACTCCGGCGCCGAGGCCAACGAGGCGGCCTTCAAGGTGTCCCGGCTCACCGGCCGCACCAAGATCGTTGCCGCACAGGGCGGTTTCCATGGCAGGACGATGGGGGCGCTGGCGCTGACCGGTCAGCCGAGCAAGCAGGCGCCGTTCGCCCCGCTGCCGGGCGACGTCACCCACGTGCCCTACGGGGACGCCGGGGCGCTGGCGGCCGTGGTCGACGACGCCACGGCCGCGGTGTTCCTCGAACCGATCATGGGGGAGGGAGGCGTCGTCGTGCCGCCCGAGGGTTACCTGGCCGCCGCGCGTGACATCACCGCGCGGCACGGCGCGCTGCTGGCCATCGACGAGGTGCAGACCGGGATGGGGCGCACCGGAGCGTTTTTCGCCCATCAACACGACGGCATCACCCCCGACGTGGTGACACTGGCCAAAGGGCTCGGCGGTGGACTGCCCATCGGGGCGTGCCTGGCCATCGGCCCGGCCGCCGACCTGCTGACGCCGGGTCTGCACGGCAGCACCTTCGGCGGCAACCCGGTCTGCACCGCGGCGGCGCTGGCGGTGGTGCGGGTGCTGGCCGCCGAGGGCCTGGTCCGCCACGCCGAGATGATGGGCAAGTCGCTGCGTCACGGCATCGAGGGGCTCGGGCACCCGCTGATCGATCATGTGCGCGGCCGCGGACTGCTGCTGGGCGTCGCGCTGACCGCGCCGCGCGCCAAGGACGCCGAGGCCGCCGCGCGCGAGGCCGGGTTCCTCGTCAACGCCCCGGCGCCCGACGTGCTGCGGCTCGCGCCGCCGCTGATCATCACCGAGGCCCAGGCGGACAGCTTCGTCGCCGCGCTGCCGGGTATCCTCGACGCGGCCGGGACACCGGCATGAGGCACTTTCTGCGCGATGACGACGTGTCGCCCCAGGAGCAGGCTGAAATCCTTTCTCTGGCAGCGGAACTGAAGAAAGATCCATTCAGCTGCCGTCCGCTCGAGGGACCCCGCGGCGTCGCCGTCGTCTTCGACAAGAACTCCACGCGCACCCGGTTCTCGTTCGAACTCGGCATAGCCCAGCTCGGCGGGCATGCCGTCGTCGTCGACAGCCACGCCACCCAGCTGGGACGTGACGAGACGTTGCAGGACACCGCGAACGTGTTGTCGCGCTACGTCGAGGCGATCGTCTGGCGCACGTTCGGGCAGGAGCGCCTGGAGGCCATGGCCTCGACCGCGACGGTGCCGGTGGTCAACGCGCTGTCCGACGAGTTCCACCCCTGCCAGGTGCTGGCCGACCTGCAGACGGTCGCCGAACGCAAGGGGGCGTTGCGCGGGCTGCGGTTGTCCTACTTCGGGGACGGGGCCAACAACATGGCCCACTCGCTGATGCTGGGCGGGGCCACCGCCGGCATCCACGTCACCATCGCCGCTCCGGACGGCTTCGTCCCGGATCGGGATGTGTTGTCGGCAGCCGAGCGCCGTGCGCAGGCCACAGGCGCGTCGGTGACCGTCACCACCGACGCCGAGACGGCCGCCGCGGGCGCCGACGTCCTGGTGACCGACACGTGGACGTCGATGGGGCAGGAGGCCGACGGGCTCGACCGGGTCGGCCCGTTCCGGCCCTATCAGCTCGATGCGCGATTGTTGAGTCTGGCCGACACTGACGCCATCGTGCTGCATTGCCTTCCGGCGCACCGCGGCCAGGAGATCACCGACGAGGTGATGGACGGGCCGGCCAGCGCCGTCTGGGACGAGGCCGAGAACCGCCTGCACGCCCAGAAGGCACTGCTGGTGTGGTTGCTGGAGCGGGCACGATGACCGTGCCGGCGACGATGCAGAGCGAAGCGATGCGGAGGAGTGGCGCCGTTGATTAGGTCCAAGGCGACACCGGAGACCACCCGGGCCGGGCGACAGGCCCGGATCGTGGCGATCCTGTCGTCGTCGCCGGTGCACAGCCAAGGCGAGCTGGCCGCCCGGCTGGCCCGCGAGGGCATCGACGTCACCCAGGCCACGCTGTCGCGGGACCTCGAGGAACTGGGCGCGGTCAAGCTGCGCGGCGCCGACGGCGGCGTCGGCGCCTACATCGTGCCCGAGGACGGCAGCCCGGTGCGCGGGGTGTCCGGTGGCACCGCGCGGCTGTCGCGGCTGCTGAGCGACCTGCTGGTGTCGGCGGACGCCAGTGGGAACCTGGCGGTGCTGCGGACTCCGCCCGGCGCGGCGGACTATTTGGCCAGCGCGATCGACCGCGCGGCGCTACCGTACGTCGTCGGCACCATCGCGGGCGACGACACCGTCTTCGTGGCCGCCCGTGAGCCCATGAGCGGCGCCGAGTTGGCCAGTGTGCTCGACAAGCTCACGTAAGCCTTTCAATCAAAAGGAGTTGGTTCATGTCAGAACGCGTCATCCTGGCGTATTCCGGTGGCCTGGACACGTCGGTGGCGATCCGCTGGATAGGTAAGGAGACCGGCCGCGAGGTCGTGGCGGTCGCGATCGACCTCGGCCAGGGCGGCGAGGACATGGAGGTCATCCGCCGTCGGGCGCTGGACTGCGGCGCCGTGGAGGCGGTTGTCGTCGACGCGCGCGACGAGTTCGCGCAGGGCTACTGCCTGCCCACCGTGCAGAACAACGCGCTCTACATGGATCGCTACCCGCTGGTGTCGGCGATCAGCCGGCCGCTGATCGCCAAGCATCTGGTGGCGGCCGCCCGCGAGCACGGCGGGGGCATCGTCGCGCACGGCTGCACCGGCAAGGGCAACGACCAGGTCCGCTTCGAGGTCGGATTCGCCTCGCTGGCACCGGATCTCGAGGTGCTGGCGCCGGTGCGTGACTACGCCTGGACGCGGGAGAAGGCCATCGCGTTCGCGGAGGAGAACGCGATCCCGATCAGCGTCACCAAGCGCTCGCCGTTCTCCATCGACCAGAACGTGTGGGGTCGCGCGGTGGAAACCGGCTTCCTGGAACATCTGTGGAACGCGCCCACCAAGGACATCTACGCCTACACCGAGGACCCGACCCTGAACTGGAGCACGCCAGACGAGGTGATCGTCGGGTTCGAGCGCGGGGTGCCGGTGTCGATCGACGGCAAGCCGGTGACCATGCTGCAGGCCATCAGGGAGCTCAACGACCGTGCCGGTGCGCAGGGTGTGGGACGTCTCGACGTCGTGGAGGACCGCCTGGTCGGCATCAAGAGCCGCGAAATCTACGAGGCGCCGGGGGCGATGGTGCTGATCACCGCCCACGCCGAACTCGAGCACGTCACGCTCGAGCGCGAGCTGGGACGGTTCAAGCGCCAGACCGACCAGCGCTGGGCCGAACTGGTCTACGACGGTCTGTGGTATTCGCCGCTGAAGACGGCGCTGGAGGCGTTCGTCGCCATGACCCAGGAGCACGTCTCCGGGGAGATCCGGATGGTGTTGCACGGCGGCCACATCGCGGTGAACGGCCGGCGCAGTCCCGAATCCCTCTACGACTTCAACCTGGCCACCTACGACGAGGGCGACAGCTTCGACCAGTCGGCGGCCAAGGGCTTCGTCTACGTGCACGGGTTGTCGTCCAAGCTGGCCGCCCGCCGGGACCTGGCGTGACGGTTTCCGGGCGAGCAGTCCCCCGCAAGCGGGAGGTACCTCCGGCACATGCCCCCGACGCGCCGGGCGCAGCGGGGTATTTGCGACTGCTCGCGGAGGAAAAATGAGCACGCGCGAGGGGTCTTTGTGGGGCGGACGGTTCGCCGACGGGCCGTCGGACGCGCTGGCCGCGCTGAGCAAGTCGACCCACTTCGACTGGGTGCTGGCCCCCTACGACATCACCGCCTCCAAGGCCCACACCGTGATCCTGTTCCGGGCCGGGCTGCTCACCGCGGAGCAACGCGACGGGCTGCTGGCCGGCCTGGACAGCCTCGCTGAAGACGTCGCCGACGGCAGCTTCGCCCCCCTGGCCGGCGACGAGGACGTGCACGCCGCGATCGAGCGCGGACTGATCGACCGGGTCGGACCGGACCTGGGCGGGCGCCTGCGCGCCGGCCGGTCACGCAACGACCAGGTGGCCACCCTGTTCCGGATGTGGCTGCGCGACGCGGCACGCCGGGTCGCCGACGGGATACTGGGCCTCGTCGCCGCGCTGGCCACCCAGGCCGGGGCCCATCCGACCGCGATCATGCCCGGCAAGACCCACCTGCAATCCGCGCAGCCGGTCCTGCTGGCCCACCATCTGCTCGCGCATGCGCATCCGCTGCTGCGTGACGTGGATCGCATCGTCGACTTCGACAAACGCGCGGCGGTTTCCCCGTACGGCTCGGGCGCGCTGGCCGGCTCGTCGCTGGGGCTGGACCCGGACGCCATCGCCGCGGATCTGGGCTTTTCCGCTGCCGCAGAGAACTCGATCGACGCCACCGCAGCCCGGGATTTCGCCGCTGAGGCCGCGTTCGTCTTCGCGATGACCGCCGTCGACCTGTCGCGGCTTGCCGAGGACATCATCTTGTGGAGTTCCACGGAGTTCGGGTACGCCAGGCTGCACGACTCCTGGTCGACTGGAAGCTCGATCATGCCGCAGAAGAAAAACCCCGACATCGCCGAGCTGGCGCGCGGCAAGTCGGGTCGGCTGATCGGCAACCTGACCGGGTTGCTGGCGACACTGAAGGCGCAGCCCCTGGCCTACAACCGCGACCTGCAGGAGGACAAGGAGCCGGTGTTCGATTCGGTGGCCCAGCTGGAGCTGCTGTTGCCGGCCATGACGGGGCTGGTGTCCACCCTGACGTTCGACGTCGAGCGGATGGCGGCCCTGGCGCCGGCCGGCCACACGCTGGCCACCGACGTCGCCGAGTGGCTGGTCCGCCAGGGTGTGCCGTTCCGGTCCGCGCACGAGGTCGCGGGTGGGGCCGTGCGGGCCGCCGAAGCGCGCGGCGTCGGCCTCGACGAGCTCACCGACGACGAGCTCGCCGCGGTCAGTCCCGAGCTGACGCCCCGGGTCCGCGAGGTGCTCACGATCGAGGGGTCGGTGTCCTCGCGGGACGCCCGCGGCGGCACCGCTCCGGTGCGGGTCGCTGAGCAGTTGGCCGCGATCGGGGCGGCCGGCGAGGACCTGCGGAACCGGCTGCGTCGTAGCTGAGGCGGTCGGTTGCTGTAGCGGCGGTTTTCCGGCCGTCGAAAACGCAGACTAAACTTCCTCATCGAGGGCTTCGGCCGAACCTTTCGGCCCTGACCCTCGTTTCCAGAAGGTGGGGCCTATGAGTGTCGTCGCAGGAGTGTGCGGTGCGTTACCGCCGTACCGCTACTCGCAGTCCGAATTGACCGATTTCTTCGTCAGCATTCCGGAGTTCGAGGGGTACGAGGACATCGTCCGGCAGCTGCACGCCAGCGCCAAGGTCAACAGTCGTCACCTGGTCCTGCCGCTGGAGCGGTACCCGAACCTCACCGAG
>NZ_JBMIOP010000094.1:0-2798 GCF_049197365.1 Mycobacterium sp. THU-M104 | reverse complement strand
CCGGCGAAGTAGACCAGGGCGGTGGTGCCCCCCGCCCAGCAGACGGCGCCCGACACGTTGGCGGCCAGGAAACGCGGGTAGCGCATGTTCAGGGCACCGGCGAACGGCCCGGCGAAGATGCGCAACAACGCGATGAAGCGGCCGAAGAACACCGCACGTACACCCCAGCGGTTGAACAGCTGTTCGGCCAGCGCGACGTGTCCGGGACCGAAATGTCTCGGGAACCGCCGGCCGAGCCGGTCGAACAGTGGCATGCCGTACCGGCGCCCGATCGTGTAGCCGACGGAGTCACCGGCCACTGCGCCGATCACGGCGGCGGCCCCGACGAAGAACGGGTTGACGGCGAGGTCATCGTAAGACGACATCAGCGCCGCGCTGACCAGGACGATCTCCCCGGGAAGCGGGATGCCGAGGCTTTCGAGCCCGACGACGGCCCCGACCACCAGGTAGACCGCCAGCGGCGGGATCGACTGCAGCAAGGCCTCCGCGTTCATGGGTCAAGGATGCCTGACTCATACCCCAGCCGTGGTGCAAAGCCTCTTTCCCGGGTGCCGGAGCCGTTGTGCGGCCCGCTGCGTGGGCTCAGGCGTTCCAGCTGGGGCCGTTTCGGCACGCGGCCGTCGGCCGAGGACCGGCCCCGCAGCCGGCGCCAGATCCACGGGACGAAACTCTCGTGCGCCCAGCGCAGATGACCCAGGGTGCTGGACGCGGCGGGCCACCGCCCCGGGTCGGCACGTGCACCGGCCCAATCATGGCTGCTGCCAGGAAGATTCAGCGCCTCGGCAGCCGCGGCGGCGAACAGAATATGGCCCCTGGTGGATGCGTGCACCCGGTCGATCGCCCAGGTGTCCGCATCGCGCATCGAGGCTGCGTTGTACAGGTCGACGAGCCGGAAGCCGTAGCGCCGGGCGGCGTCGCTGATCGCCTCGTTGATGCGGGTGAGCCGCGTCGACACCAGCCCGCCGAGTGGGAGGAATTGCGCGACGTTCGGGAAGGTTGTGGTCACCACCGTCGCCCCCGAACCGGCCAGCGCGGCGTGCAGGCGGTCGAGGTCGCCGAGGGCGCGGCCGAACGATCGGCCCGGCTGGATGACATCGTTCATCCCGGCGCACACCGTGATCAGGTCGGGCCTCATCGCGAGGGCCTGGGGAAGCTGCTCGGCGAGCACGTCGGCGATCCGCGTGCCGCGGATCGCCAGGTTGGCGTAGAGCAGGCCTGGATGCAGCGCATCGATCATGACTGCGAGCCGGTCGGCAAACCCCAGCAGGCCGGCGGCGTCGTCGCCGTCCCACAAGCCCTCGGTCTGGCTGTCACCCATCGCGACGTAGCGGCAGTACCCAGATCGATCAGCCCCGCACACGATGCAGAGAATAGTGCCCGTCGCAGTGCTGAGCAGAACCCGGCGATCCAGGTTTTTACAAGAACGGTTTAGACTAATTCACAGGTCTAGACAGCCTGGGAGACCAGAGACCAGCGTTAACGTGGTCATTTCAAGGTTGTGAGTAAACGGTGATCAACGGGTAATCGTTCGTTCTGTGTGCATGGCGTCGCCTGTCTCGGCAGGGGAAGGGTTGGTGACATAGGTCATCGGACACGAAGTGGCCGCGTGCAGGGCCTCGGAGAGCGGCTGCTGTACTCGATCGGGCGCCAGGAATGGCTGGACCGGCCGAGCTACCGGCTGGAGCACCTGCTGAGCTTCGCCTACAACGGGCTGGGCGGTGCCCGCAACGGCGTCACCAACGCGCTGCACGGCGTGTGGCTGGGGCACCCCGCACACCCGCCGTTGGCGTCGCTGACCAGCGGGGCGCTCGCGACGACCGTCACGCTCGACGCGCTCAGCCTGCCGCCGCGCCGGCGGTCCACGGGAGTCCCCGACGCCTCGCGGTTCGCGAGCCGCGCGCTGGGGCTCGGCATCGTGGCGAGCGTCGGCTCGGCTGTCACCGGCGTCACCGATTGGCAGCACACCCACGAGCAGGACCGCCGGGTCGGCCTGGTGCACGGCCTGGTGAACCTGGCCGCAACCGCCCTGTACGCGCAGTCCTGGTGGGACCGCCGCCAGGGGCGTCACTACCGCGGGATCGCCTTGACGGCACTGGGTTACGGCATCACCGTCGCCGGCAGCTACTTGGGCGGGGCCTTGGTGTTCGACTCCGGCGTCGGCATCGACCACGCCGGTGAGCGGCTGCGCACCACGAAGTGGACACCGGTGCTGTCCGCCGACTCGCTGAACGGGAAACCGATGCGAGTGGAAGTCGACGGGGTGGGGCTGGTGGTGTGCCGGACCGGGCTTGACGAGGTCTCTGCCTTCGGCGAATTCTGCCCGCACCTGGCGGCTCCGATGGCCGACGGCTGGGTCGACCGCGGCCGGCTCGTGTGCCCATGGCACGGCTCGTGGTTCTCAGCCGAGTCCGGTGAGGTGCTGCGGGGCCCGGCGGCGGCGCCGCTGCCGTGCTACCAGGCCCGGTTGGTCGATGGAACGGTCGAGGTCCGCGGCAGGGCTTCGACCGCTGTCGGCGGGGCCACGGGAAGTGACAAGGGAGGACACAAGTGAACGCTTATGACGTGTTGAAAGAGCACCACACCGTCCTCAAGGGGCTGGGCGGCAAGATCGGCCGGTCGCCGGTGAATTCACAAGAGCGGCACGATCTTTTCGGCGACATGTTGATCGAGCTCGACATCCATTTCCGCATCGAGGACGACTTGTACTATCCCGCCCTCAAAAAGGCCAGCAGGTTGATCGCGATCGCGCACGCCGAACATCGTCAGGTGGTGGACCAGCTGTCCGTGCTGCTGAAGAC
>NZ_JBMIOP010000064.1:0-22184 GCF_049197365.1 Mycobacterium sp. THU-M104 | reverse complement strand
GGCGGCGGCGAACGGAATGGCCGAAGTCAGGGCCCAGGCGCCCAGGCCTGACGCCGCGACGACGGCCGGACCGAGAAGACGAGCGATGTGACGTGCGATCATGCCGAAATAATCCCCCCTTTCACGGATCCCAAACCTGCGATTTCGGCGCCGGGGCGTGACCGGCGCCGCAGGAAGGCTTGCTCGCAGGCCGTCCTGAGGGAACCCGTCGTACGATGTTGTTAGCTACACGAATTAAATGCCGGCTGCGGCGTCGACCCTGCTTGCGCAGGCTCACGACGAGTCCGCACAGGACGCGCTGTTCGACACATTGCACGAGTTGTCGGCCGTGGGCAGCCACGTCGCAGCCGAACTGGGTCCCCTACGCGGGGAGTTGGTGGAATTCGCCGCCAGCATGCCGCCCGGCGATGACACCACCCGGCGGGCTGCCTCGGGTCTTCGAGCGCTTGTTGAGGACCACATTCTTCATCGCCACCCGCACGCGTTGAGAAGCCCACAGCCCGGTTGGCCCGACAGGTTTCACGTCGCACCGGATGACCGGTGCGGGTCTGGGGATTCAGACTCGCACCGGATCCGCGGCCTTGGCGTGGGTTTTGCCGCGGCCGACGTAGGATTCGGCGCGCATTCGCTCGACCATGTGCGGATGGTGCAGTTCGAAAGCCGGCCGCTCGGAGCGAATCCGGGGCAGTTCGGTGAAGTTGTGCCGTGGTGGCGGGCAACTCGTCGCCCACTCCAGCGAGTTGCCGAAACCCCACGGGTCATCGACGGTCACCGGTTCGCCGTAGCGCCAACTCGTGAACACGTTCCACACGAACGGCAGTACCGACACCCCGAGGATGAAGGCCCCAATGGTCGACACGAAGTTGAGGGTCTGCCACCCGTCGGTGGGCAGGTAGTCGGCGTAGCGGCGCGGCATCCCCGAATTGCCCAGCCAGTGCTGGACCAGGAAAGTGGTGTGGAATCCGATCAGGGTCAGCCAGAAGTGCAGCTTGCCCAGGCGTTCGTCGAGCAGGCGACCCGTCATCTTGGGGAACCAGAAGTAGATGCCGGCGTAGGTGGCGAACGCGATCGTGCCGAACAGTGTGTAGTGGAAGTGTGCCACCACGAAATAGGTGTCGCTGACATGGAAGTCGAGCGGCGGGCTGGCCAGCATCACCCCGGTGAGGCCGCCGAGCAGGAAGGTGACCAGGAAACCGATCGAGAACAGCATCGGTGTCTCGAAGGTCAACTGGCCCCGCCACATCGTGCCGATCCAGTTGAAGAACTTGATTCCGGTCGGGACGGCGATCAAAAACGTCATGAACGAGAAGAACGGCAGCAGGACCGCCCCCGTGGCGAACATGTGGTGGGCCCACACCGCCACCGACAGCGCCGCGATCGACAACGTCGCATAGACAAGCGTGGTGTAGCCGAAGATCGGTTTGCGGGAGAACACCGGGATGATCTCGGAGGCGATGCCGAAGAACGGCAGCGCGATGACGTAGACCTCCGGATGCCCGAAGAACCAGAACAGGTGCTGGTAGAGAATGACCCCGCCGTTGGCGGCGTCGTAGACGTGTGCGCCGAGGTGGCGGTCGGCGGCCAGCCCGAACAGCGCCGCCGTGAGTAGCGGGAAGACAGCCAGCACAAGCACACTGGTGATCAGGACGTTCCAGGTGAAGATCGGCAATCGGAACATGGTCATCCCGGGCGCGCGCATGCACACCACGGTGGTGATCATGTTGACCGCGCCCAGGATCGTGCCCAGGCCGCCGACGCCGATCCCCAGGATCCATAGGTCTGCTCCCGCCCCGGGACTGTGCGACACCTGCGACAGCGGGGTATAGGCGGTCCACCCGAAATCGGCCGCACCGCCGGGAACGATGAACCCGCCCAGCGCGATCAGCGCCCCGAACACGAACAGCCAGAATGACAATGCGTTCAACCGCGGGAAGGCCACGTCAGGAGCACCGATCTGCAGCGGCAGCACCAGGTTGGCGAACCCGAAGACGATCGGGGTCGCATAGAACAGCAGCATCGCGGTGCCGTGCATGGTGAACAGCTGGTTGTACTGCTCGTTGGACAGGAACTGCAGCCCGGGCATCGAGAGTTCCAGGCGCATCAACAACGCCATCAGTCCGCCGATGAAGAAGAAGACGAAGCAGGCGACCATGTACATGATGCCGATCATCTTGTGGTCGGTGGTGCTGATCAGTTTGTAGATGAGGTTGCCCTTGGGGCCTACACGCTGCGGGAACGGCCGACGGGCTTGAAGTCCGGGTACCGGCGGTGCTTCCGCGGTCATCGAGTTCCTCCAGAGAATTCAATAATAGGAACAGCTTTGGGCACGGCGCCTCAGTATTCCGAGCCGCGAACGCGCGGCCCTAGGGCCAAACGTCCCTAAATCGGCGGTGTTTGGGCACGCGGGCCACGTGGGAAGGAAAGCCTTGCCATACGGACCCGGTGTGTTCGCCGCGCGGGACCTAACGTGAACGTGGCCCGCATCGGCGATGGTGCCCAGTCGGGAGAGCTTGGGGTGCGCCGGCTCAGAGCCTTGCGGCGGCACCGAGGGCGGTGGCGGTGAGTGTGGTCACGAGTACGTCCTCGTCGGTGTCGATGTCGCCGTGCAGCCAGGCGACGATGAGGTCGGTGGTCCCGGCGACCAGCGCGCGCGTCGCCAACTTCCGGTCGACGGACGGCATCGCGCGTCCGGTGAAGGGGATGGCGTCGGCCTCCATGCGGTCGGTGAAGTCACGCACCGCACGCTGTTGGTGTTCGCGCAGCCGCGGAAAGCCCGGGCACTCCATGTACAGCCGCGCGTCCGCGCGGTCCGACGCCAGGGTGCGCAGCACGGCGCGTAGGGTGCCCTCGACGCGATCGGCGAGCGGGGCGGTGGTCAGCACCTCGTCCATCCGGGCCGCCAGCCGCCCGAACAGATCTTCGGCGCAGGCGTCGAGTAAGTCGCCCTTGGTGGCGAATTCGGAGTAGAAATACCGCTTGCTCAGGGCCGCGCGCCGGCACACGAGGTCAACGGTCAGGCAGGCCACGCCGTCCTCGCCGATGAGCGCGCGGGCGGCCTCGATCAGGCGTTCGCGGCGTTCCTGCGCTCGCTGTTCGGGGGTGAGCCCGCCGTAGCTGCGGCCCGCGGCAGTCATGATGTCATCTTGACGCACGCGTGCGACGCGCCATAATCAGGAACGAAGCCGTTCTAGATTCCGCGAGCTGGCGAACTGCACCCAAGGAGCACCTATGAGCACCCGGATCATGGACGACGCGGCGCGACTGCTGACCGATCCTGAGGCCTATACCGACGACATGCGGCTGCACGAGGCGCTGGCCCACCTGCGCGCCCATGCCCCGGTGTCCTGGGTCGATGTCGAGGGATACCGGCCGTTCTGGGCGATCAGCAAGCACGCCGACGTCATGGACATCGAGCGGCAGAACGACTTGTTCACCAACGATCCGCGCCCATTGCTGATGAACATCGCACTCGACGACAAGCTGCGCGCGGACCGGGATGCCGGCATCGGTCTGCGCACGCTGATCCACATGGACGACCCGCATCACCGGGACATCCGCAAGGTCGGGGCGGATTGGTTCCGCCCGGCGGCCATGCGCGCCTTGAAAGTTCGCGTGGACCAGCTGGCCAGGATCTACGTCGACAAGATGGTCGAGAAGGGGCCGGAATGCGACTTCGTCCAGGAGGTTGCGGTCAACTATCCGCTGTATGTGATCCTGTCGCTGTTAGGTCTGCCGGAGTCGGATTTTCCGCGCATGCTCAAGCTCACCCAGGAGATGTTCGGCGGCGAGGACACGGAGTTTCAGCGCGGCGGCACTCCCGAGGACATGCTGGCCGTGCTGCTGGACTTCTTCAACTACTTCGCGGCGCTCACCGCGTCGCGTCGCGAGCATCCGACCGACGACCTGGCGTCGGCGATCGCCAACGCCACGATCAACGGGGAACCGTTGTCGGACATGGACACTGCGTCGTACTACGTGATCGTCGCCAGCGCGGGCCATGACACGACCAGCGCCGGGATCGCCGGCGGGCTGCTGGCTCTGCTGGAACATCCCGGCGAGCTGGCGCGGCTGCAGAACGACATGAGCCTGATGGGCACCGCGGTCGAGGAGATGATTCGCTGGGTGGTGCCGGTCAAGGAGTTCATGCGCACCGCGCGGGCCGAGACAGAGGTGCGTGGGGTCACGATCGCCGAGGGCGAGTCTGTGCTGCTGTCCTATGTGTCGGCGAACCGCGACGAGGACGTGTTCGCCGACCCGTTCCGGTTCGACGTCGGCCGGGATCCCAACAAGCACCTGTCGTTCGGCTATGGTGTGCACTTCTGCCTGGGTGCGGCGCTGGCCCGCATGGAGATGAACAGCTTTTTCTCCGAACTGATTCCGCGCGTCAAGACCATCGAGCTGGCCGGCACGCCCGAGCTGATCGCCACGACCTTCGTCGGGGGCCTCAAGCGCCTTCCGATCCGCTACTCACTGAGGTGAGCTCTCCCGGAAGCCCGCTGCCCGGTGCCACTAGAAGAAGAACCCGGCGTAGGGGGCGTCGGGCACCTCGAACAGCCGGTCGGCTGCGGTGACCGCCTCCGCGTCGTCGGCGCGGGCCAGCCCCGCCACGGCGAGGCTGCGCCACGTCGCACCGCCGAGCAGGACTGCGGCCAGGCCCTCGATCCCCACGTGCAACCGGGCGCGACTGTCGGTGCGTTCCGCCCCCGCGGAGCTGACGGCGAAGTGGGCCGAATTGCCTGGCAGCGCAAGGTCGTTGACGGCGATCGTGATCTCACCGTCGCAGGAGTATCGGCGCGCCGACAGCGCCTTGCCGGAGTCGACCACCCGCAGCCAGGTTTCGTCGTGAACCGCGGTGACCCGCATCGCGCGTCGATCGACAAGCAGCCACGGCAGCGGATCGTCGAGCGGCAGGGACCAGAACACCACGCGGTCGATCAGGTCGAGGCCGAACAGGAAGCGCAGCAGTCCGAGGTAGGCGTCCTCGATGGGGGCGAAGAAATCCTCGACCACGATCGTGCGCTGGTCGCTGACGAACCACCGTTCGGTGTCGACGGGGCGGTAGCGAACGAACCCCGTTTCGTGCCCCGGTTCGCCGTGCACCGCGACATACCAAGGGGCCGGTGATGATTCGGTGCGCAGCCGAACGTTTCGCCACCACCCGGCCGGACGGTCGACGGTTCCGGGCCGGGACGGGCGGTTCGCGGCGCAGATCCGCGGCAGGACGTCCCAGGCCCCGGCGCCGTCGAGTAGCCGCACCGGGCCGCCGCGCCCGACGTCAGGACGCAGCGCCGCCCGCGCGGTCGCCACCTCCACGCTCTGCGACGAGCTCGCCACACCGTAGCCGAACCGTTCGTAGATCGTGGCCTCGGATGCGCGCAACGTCGCCACGACCTCGCCCCGTTCCGCGATGTCGTGCAGCTGATGATCGACCAGGTCGGTGGCTATCCCCTTGCGGGTGAAAGACGGCAGCACCCCGATGTGCGTGACGGCGGCATGACCCACGACGGTTCCGCCGGGCAACGTCAGGCCGCTCGTCGCGGCGTCGGCCGTGCCGACCAGTTTCCCGTCGACGAACGCCCCGATGGTGCGTCCTGGCTCGAGCAGCTCGGTGATCCGACCGGGTGGCAGGTCCGGCAACGGCGGGAGGCCCACCATCGAGGCCCGGAACACGTTGGCCGCGGCGATCAGATCGTCCTCGTCGACGAGCACCCGGATGTCGTTGGTCATCCGGCCATCATGTCTGGTGCCCGGCGAGATCACCATGGGGCGCGGTGGCTAACGGATGGACAGCCCCGTGAGCGCCCGTGAGATCACCAGGCGCTGAATCTCGCTGGTTCCCTCGAAGATGGTGAAGATCTTCGCGTCGCGGTGCATCCGCTCCACGGGGTAGTCGCGCGTGTAACCGTTGCCGCCCAGTATCTGGATCGCCTCGTCGGTGACGTAGACCGCGGTCTCGCTGGCCACCAGCTTGGCCATCGAGCCCTCGGCGGCGTCGAAGTTCTGGTTGTTACGCGCCATCCACCCGGCCCGCCACACCAGCAGGCGCGCCGCGTCGATCCGGCTCTTCATGTCGGCCAGCTTGAACGCCACCGCCTGGAATTCGCCGATCTTGCGGCCGAATTGCTCGCGCTGGCAGGCGTAGTCGAGCGCGTACTCATAGGCGGCCCGGGCCACGCCGACGGCCATCGCGCCGACGCCCGGCCGGGTGCGTTCAAACGTCTTCAGCGCCGCCTGCCCGCGCGCGGAGCCGCCGGACTTGACCCGGGCGATCCGGGCCTCGAACTTCTCCCGGCCGCCCAGGATCGCATCCTCGGGCAGGCGGACGTCGTCGAGCACCACCTCCGCGGTGTGCGACGCGCGGATCCCGTGCTTCTTGAACTTCTGGCCCTGGGCAAGGCCTTGGGTGCCCGGCGGGATCAGGAAGGTCGCCTGGCCGCGGGTGCCGAGCTCGGGGTAGACCGATGCCACCACGATGTGCACGTTGGCGATGCCGCCGTTGGTCGCCCAGGTCTTGGTGCCGTTGAGGGTCCACTCGCGGGAGGCCTCGTCGTAGCGGGCGCGGGTGCGGATGCCGCCGACGTCGGAACCCGCATCGGGCTCCGACGAGCAGAACGCGCCGAGCTTGGGCTCGTCGGGGGTGCCGAACATCTCGGGCAGCCAGCGGCCCAGCTGTTCAGGAGTTCCGTTGCCGGCCAGCGCCGCCGCGGTCAGCGCGGTACCCATGAACGACAACGCGATACCGGCATCGCCCCAGAACGTCTCCTCGAACGCGATGAGCATGCCCAGCCCCGACGGCTCGGCCGCCTGCTGCACGAAAAAGTCCGGCGAGTAGAGCCCCACCTTGGCGGCCTCCTGGATCACCGGCCACGGGGTTTCCTCGCGTTCGTCCCATTCGGCCGCCGCGGGGCGGATCACCTCGGCCGCGAACTGGTGCACCCAGTCGCGCATCTCGATCACGTCGTCGCTGAGTTGCAGTGAAAAAGTCACGGTTCTACTCCTGGATCTCACGGTTTCGGTAGTGGGCGAGGACGCTGACCGTCTGGCCGACCCACGCCTGGAAGTAACGATGTTCGTCGATGTTTCCGGGCAGGCGACCGGTCAGCGCCTGCAACGTCGCGGCATAGGACAACGCCCCGATCGCCACGGCCGCGGCCGCCTCGGGATCGGGGATGCGGGTGCGCCCGGATCGGTTGGAAGCCGCGAGTTCGTCGGCGAACCGCTGGTAGGCGTTGTCGGTGATGACCTGCCAGGTCTTCTCGTCGAGGTCGCCGAGCTCGTCGGGTTCGCGCAGCATGACCTTGAGCAGGTCCTCGCTCTGGCGCAGGTTGTCCCAGATCAGCTGGCCGGCGGTGCGTACCGCGGCCTCCGCGCTGCCCGGCTCCCCGGCGTCGTACTGCTCGCGCGCGGCCACGATGCGCTCGATGCGGTGCGCAACCGCCGCCTCGAGCAGTTCGCGCTTGGACCCGAAATGCTTGTAGAGCGCCCCGGACCCCGGTGCCAGGCCGGATGCCCGCTGGATGTCGGCCACCGACGTCGCCGCGTAGCCCTTGGCCGCGAAGAGTTTCAGCGCCTCGGCCAGCAGGCGGTCCCGTCCGGAGATGGCCATGGTGAGAGAGTACTCACTCACTAGATGGTGCCGCAAACGGCGGTCGCCAGGCTCGTGTGCCCGGGCCAGCCGCATGTCGGGGAACGGCCGTCGGGCGTGTCAACCATAATTGGCCCATGATTGTCGTCCCGCGGCAGCGCAACCGCCGGCTCGCCGAACGGAATCCCGACACCGGATCGGCGGTGCGGGCTCGCTAATGGAGCGGGATTCTCGCATGCTGGGTAATGTGCAGCTGCCGATGCGGGTGCTATCCCTGCGCACCATTGTGATCATCGCGCAACTCGGGGTGATCGCCTTTGCCGTCGCCCTGGCTGCGTGGGTGTGGATCGGCGTCACCAACGAGCAGTACAGCCAGCTCGACAGGCGGCTGGATTCGGTCAGCAGCCTCGGCGACATCAACACGCTGCTTAACAGTGCGCAGCTCAGCGGCCGCGACCGGCCGACGCCGGATGGCAACCTGGTCCGCACCGCGCGCATCGGCGATGCGACCGTGTCCGTGCCCAGCGACGTCGTCCTGCCCAAGCTGCCCAGCGGCTACGCGAACACCACCATCAACGGCGTGCAGTACCGTGTCCGCACCTTCACCGCGGGGCCGGCCGCCATCTCGCTCGCGGCTCCGTTGGCCGAAGCGCAGCATCGGATCAACGCGTTGCACCTGCGCGTGATGCTGATCTGCGCCAGCGTGATCGGCAGCACCGTGCTCGTCGGCTGGGTGATCTCGCTGATCATGGTCAACCCGTTCCTGTTGCTGGCGCAGCAGGCCCGCGCCATCAACGCCCAGTCCAGCCCGGACGAGGTCCAGGTCAGCGGCGTGCGGGAGGCCGTGGAGATCGCCGAGGCAGTCGAGGGAATGCTGGCCCGCATCGGCAACGAGCAACAGCGCACCAAGGCGGCGCTCGAATCGGCTCGCGACTTCGCCGCCGTCGCCTCCCACGAACTGCGGACCCCGCTGACCGCGATGCGCACCAACCTCGAGGTGCTGTCCACCCTCGAGTTGGCGCCCGAGCAGCGCCACGAGGTGATCAGCGACGTCATCCGCACCCAGCGCCGGATCGAGTCGACGTTGACGGCGCTCGAACGGCTCGCTCAGGGGGAACTCACAACTGTCGACGATTTTGTGCCGTTCGACATCACCGAGCTGCTGGACAGGGCCGCCCACGACGCACTGCGCGTCTACCCCGATGTCGACGTGTCGCTGGTGCCCTCGCCCACGGTGCTCATGGTGGGGCTGCCCACCGGGCTGCGGTTGGTGATCGACAACGCCATCGCCAACGCGGTCAAGCACGGCGGCGCGAGCCAAATCCAGCTCAACGTCGCCAGTTCCGCTGAAGGTGTCCAGATCACGATCGACGACAACGGCACCGGGGTCCCCGAAGAGGAGCGCACCGACGTTTTCGCACGCTTCTCCCGGGGCTCGACGGCATCGCGTTCGGGGTCCGGCCTGGGGCTGGCGCTGGTGGCCCAGCAGGCCGAACTGCACGGCGGCGAGGCTTCTCTGCACGCCAGCCCGTTGGGGGGGACGCGGCTGCTGCTGAAGATCGCGGGAGACGGCCGCGGCCCGGCCTGAGACGGCGCCGTTGGATACTGAGCCGATGCTGGGCGGACGTTTTACAGGGCCGGGCTCTGCTGGGCCAGGTTCAGCATCAGGTAGGCGACGCACAGCAGGAAGTGCAGGACCACGAGAATCAATCCGCCAAGCAGCAACGAGCGGGTGCCGCGCCGCTTGAGCCGCTTGATCCTGGCGGTGCGCGTCGTCCGGTTCATCTCCAGCGCGATCAACGCGAAATGGACGTCCGTCACCTCGTCGGCAGCGGCGGGAACCCCGGCCGCCATCGCGCGAAGACGCCCGGGCGCGGTCCGCACGCCGACACTGGCGAACTGCTGGCACAACCGTCGGGATCGGACCCGGCCCAGGGCCCGATGACTCATCTGCAGTTGATGCGAGAGATGCTGGCGTTCGTCGCCCCAGCGGCTCGACGGGGTCGTCACAGCTGAAAGTCTAGTGTTTCACAGGCTACTTTTCCGAGTGTCTGCGCCGATTACGTTGGTGGAGTTTCGGGCCTCGCGGCGGGGTGCCGGCGGACAGGCTCACCGCGGCCCTCAACGCGCTCCGCGCACCAATCGGCCGGGACGGGCGCCGGTGTCGACGTCGTTGCGGCGGGTCACCGTCCCGCTGACGATGGTCGCGGCGTAGCCGCTGGCGCCCTGCAGGATCCGGTTCCCCCCGGCGGGCAGGTCGAAGGCCATCGCGGCGGGGCGCAGGGTCAGTGCGTCCATGTCGATCACGTTGATGTCGGCCTTCTTGCCGGGCTCGATCGTGCCGCGGTCGGTGAGGCCGAACAGGTGCGCGGTGTCGCGGGACTGTTTGCGGATGACGTACTCCAGCGACAGCTTCTCGCCACGGCGGCGGTCCCGCGCCCAGTGCGTGAGCAGGAAGGTGGGGTAGGAGGCGTCGCAGATCATCCCGCAGTGGGCGCCGCCGTCGGACAACCCCAGCACCCCGGCGGGGTGCAGCAGCATCTCCCGAATGGCGTCGCAGTTGCCGTCGGCGTAGTTGAACAGCGGAAGCATCAGCATGGCCGTCGCGTCCGATTCGAGCATCAGGTCGTAGAGGGTCGACAACGGGTCCTCGCCGCGTGCCTTGGCGATGGCGGCGACGGTGCGGTCCGGGGTGGGCTCGTAGTCGGGCGGGTCCCCCAATGCGTACAGCCGACCCAGGGAATGCTGCACCAGGGCGAACATCCCGTCGAAGAGCAGGGTGGGGTCGAGCGGCAGGTCGTCCTCGGCCAGGATGGCCGCCTTCACGGCGGGGTCGGCGAGGCGCTGTGCGAGTTCCTCGCGGCCGCACTCGGCCTTCAGCCTGCGGTAGGTGGGCCGGTGGCTGAAACCGTGATGCCCCTGGAACCCGATCATCATGCCGAACGGGCGCGCCGCGACCTGCGGATACAGCCGGGCTCCGGCCGCGTGCGCGTCCGCGGAGAGATCCAGCATCTCGCGCCACAGCGTCGGGTCGGCGTCCACCTGGATCAGGGCGAACGACACCGGCCGGTCGATCTCGCCGCTCAACCGGCGCATCCATTCCAATTCCTTTTTCGGGCCGACGATGTCCTCTCCCGCGGCGCCCTGCGGCGCCAGCTCGAACACCGCCTGCCCGCCGGCCGCCAGGGCGCGGCCGAGGCCGAACAGCTCCTCCTCGGCGGCGAACGTGCCCGGCACGGGTTCGCCGTCCATCGCGCGGTGGCCCAGGGTCCGCGACGTGGAGAACCCGAGCGCGCCGGCCTCGATCGCCTCGGTGACCAGCCGGCCCATCGCCGCGATGTCGTCCGGGGTGGCCGGCTCGTTGCGGGCGCCCCGCTCGCCCATCGCGTAGGCGCGGACGGCGCCGTGCGCGACCTGGCTGCCCACGTCGATCGCGAACCGCTGCGTTCCGATGGCGTCGAGGTATTCGGGATAGCTCTCCCAGCCCCAGGTGATGCCCTCGGTCAGTGCGGTGCCGGGAATATCCTCGACGCCCTCCATCAACTCGATCAGCCATTGCTCGCGGCCGGGCCGGACTGGGGCGAAGCCCACGCCGCAGTTTCCGGTGACCACGGTGGTCACGCCGTGACCGCTCGACGGCTGCAGCGAGCTGTCCCAGCTCACCTGGCCGTCGTAGTGGGTGTGGATGTCGACGAAACCCGGAGCCACCACATGGCCCGTCGCGTCGATGGTCTCGGCCGTGTCGGCGGTCTGTAAGCCGCCCGTCTCGGGGTCGCCCGCGCCGCGGCGGACAACATCGGTGATCTTGCCGTCCTTGATGCCGAGGTCGGCGCGGTAGCGCTGCGCGCCCGTGCCGTCGACGACGGTGCCGCCGATGATTTTCAGGTCGAACATGAGGGCTTCTCCTTGCCGCTCCTTGCCGCCGCGCGGCATTACGCGACGCGACGTAGCGTAATTGTCGACGGTATTCCCGGCGACGCGCCGAGTCAATGGACTGCGGTCGACGGTCGCGCCGGGCCGGCGCATGGGCCGTCCCGCCCGCACCACGACCGGGCTGTTCCCGGCGTCCACCGACCCGAATATGATCGGGCAAGGCTCAGGCTGCGCCGCGATCACAGGGGACCACGAGGGAGTGGAGAGTTCCATGCCGAACGAGAAGCAAGCGGACCGGATGACGGCGGGTAAGGGGTTCATCGCGGCGCTCGACCAAAGCGGCGGATCGACCCCGAAGGCGCTGCGCCAATACGGCATCCCCGACGACGCGTACTCCTCCGAGAAGGAGATGTTCGACCTCATCCACGAGATGCGGTCCCGCATCATCACCTCACCGGCCTTCACCGGGGACCGGGTCTTGGCGGCGATCCTTTTCGAACAGACCATGGACCGCGACATCGAGGGCACGCCCTCGCCCACCTATTTGTGGGAGACCAGGGGCGTGGTGCCCATCCTCAAGATCGACAAAGGGTTGGCTGAGGCTTCCGATGACGTCCAGCTGATGAAATCGATGCCCGGCCTGGACGAGTTGCTGCAGCGTGCCGTGAGCAAGGGGATCTTCGGCACCAAGGAGCGCTCTGTGATCGGCGGTGCCAACCCGGACGGCATTGCCGCGGTGGTCGCCCAGCAGTTCGACGTGGGCCATCAGGTGCTGAGCCACGGTCTGGTGCCGATCCTGGAACCCGAGGTCACGATCTCCATCCCGGACAAGGCGGAAGCGGAGGCGATCCTGCGTGACGAGATCACCAAGCAGCTCGACACCGTGCCCGACGGGCAGCGCGTGATGATCAAGCTCAGCCTGCCCAGCGAGGTCAATTTCTACCGGCCGCTGATCGAACACCCGAAGGTGATGCGGGTGGTGGCTCTCTCGGGCGGCTACTCCCGCGAGGAGGCCAACGAGCTGCTTGCCAAGAACACGGGCCTGATCGCCAGCTTCAGCCGGGCGCTGACCGAGGGGCTTTCCGTCGACCAGACCGCCGAGCAGTTCAACGCCACGCTGGACACGGCGATCCAGTCGATCTACGACGCCTCTGTCTCCGGCTGAGCCGACCGCTCAATAGCGGTAGTCAGCCAGGTGCGGTCGGCTTTGACGGGCATCGCGCTCGTCGGATACCAGCGCGGGCACCATCTCACTTGTCACCAGCCCTTCTTCGCGGGTCAGTTCGTCAACCACTTCAAAGGATTCGGCGATGTTGGCCGGGGTGTCGATGACGGTCGTCAAGACGGGCACCCGACGGCCCAGGGTGATCACCTTGTCGCCGTGCGGCGGATGGTTGCCGTGAAAACCCCAGATGCCGCGCAGCACCGTCGCGCCGTCGGGCGTTTTGCGCCGCCAGAGCCGCTGGACCAGCGCGCGGTGGATCGGCACACCGCCGCGGCGCGCCGATTCGGAGGTGTATATCGACAGCTTCTGCCACAGTGGCAGCCCGTGTTCGTCGGTCTTCGGCAGGACGTGCGGTCGTTCGAGCAGCGCCCCGTCCCGCTTGCATACGCGAACCCGCTCCAGGGTGATCATCGGCTGCTCGAGCAGCCCGCCGAGTTCGGGCAACACCCGGCCGATGAGCTCGCCGGACCCGACGACCACGACCATCAACGGTACGTCGGCATTGAGGCCGAAAAACCGCGCTCGTCGTCGCTGTCCGTATGAGACGCCATCCACACCCAGGAAGACCGAGGCGCCGGCGATGTGGCGCCGGTGCATCAGGTCACAGATCGCGATGTAGGCGGGAACCCCGTAGACGCGTTCCTTGCGGCCCAGGTAGATCGTCAATTTGACGGCCTCGTGGAGCTCGTCGGCGAGTTCGAGCGGGCCGATCTCCCCGCGCAGCAGTCGGGCACGTTCGAGCGTGATCAGTCCCCGTTGCTGGACGTCGAGCACGTCGTCGAGCAATCCTTCGATGATCGGCCTACTGTCCACCGCCGTGATCAGCACCGGCGGGTCCTCTGACAGCGTGAGGGACTGATCCGAGCGGTAGTGGCGTCCCGTCCCGAAACCCCCGACGCCGCGCAAAAGGACGCTGTTGGCAACTCCCTGCCGCTGGTAGAGACCGAGCAGGACATCGGAGACGAAGCCGTTGTCGGTGCGCCGGCGTTCGGCCAGGTAAGTGCTCAGTTTCAGGCAATCTTCATCCACCGCGGCTCCTAAGGACCTGTCATGCAACAGTTTTGGATACTGTCACCAACACGCTCGCCCGCCCTCATTCACGTGTCCCGCGGCCCGGTGGAAATGCTACCCGCAACGCGGTGATGACCCGGCAAACGCACCACGGCGGTGGGGTTCGCCATCGGCGCGTCCCGGGGAGACCGGTGGGTGTGGCATGTCTGGGCGTCGGCTTCGCCGCACGCCGGGTGCGCCAGCCGGGCGGCAGCGGGTCTGCCCCCGTCCCCGAGATCCGCGGCCGGCCGAAGCTCAGAACGCGCGCTGCCGACCCTTCAGCGCCCCCAGGATCAAGCGTGTCGTCAGTTCGGCTCTGGACAGCGAATACGCCTGTGCGTCAGACAGTATCGGATAGACCACACCCCCGACGATCGCGTCGGCAGCGGACTCGGCTGCCGCCTCGTCGGTGCCGTGCGCCAGCAGCCGTGCCCGCACACTGTCGTGCAGCGGCGAGCTGAAGCCGGATCGCAACTTGACGGCGGTGTCCTCGTGTTCCATGCCCGCGACCGTCAGAATCCGCAGCATCGCCGATCCGCGCTCCGTGGTCAGGGCCGCGGCGAGCGTGCGCACCCACCCCACGAGGTCGGCGGCCAGGTCGGGGGTGTGGTCGACCGAGGTGAGGATCCTGTCAGCGTCTTCGAGTACGACGTCGGCGACGAGCGCGGGACGGCTGGGCCACCAGCGGTAGATGGTTTGCTTTCCCACCCCGGCCCGGGCCGCGACCGCCTCGATGGTCAGACCGTCGAACCCGCGCTCCATCAGCAGCTCACGGGTGGCGCTGACTATGGCGGCCCGTGACTTCTCGCTACGGCGCCTGGGGGCGCTCCCGGAGTCCGCCGCAGGGTTCACGCGAGTGAGATCGGTTGACATGTGGTGATCTTCGTCGTTCTCCTTTGCCGATCCGCCCTGTACAGATCCTGGCCCGCCCCGTACTCTGCCACAAGACGAGACGGTCCGTCTTGTGGCGAGGGGCGGCAGTCGGTGCGGCTTACGGAGAACACGTTGTCATGACGTTCGGACTGACCCCCGAACAGCAGGATCTCAGTGACTCCGTCGTGCGGTTCGCCGGCCGGTACGCCCCCATGGCCGACACGCGCGCCGGCTTCGGCGCATTGGCGGCCGGTTAACTGCCGCTGTGGTGGAATTCACTGGTGGCGAACGGGTTTCATGCCGTTCATCTGCCCGAACGGCTCGGCGCCAGGGCGGGCGGCTGATCGACGCGGCCTGCGTGCTGGAATCAGCGGGCAAGGCGCTGCTGCCCGGACCGTTGCTGGCGACGGTGACGGCGGGAGCCGTTGCGTTGCTGGCCGATCCGGCGCCGGCCGCCGAAGCCCTGCTGCGCGATCTCGCGGCCGGCCTGCCCGCGGCGGTCGTCCTTCCCGACGACGGCGATCTGCGTGCCCGCGTCGACGGCCGAGGATGGCGGGTCACGGGAACGTCCGCGGTCACCGCGGGCGGGTGCTCGGCCCACAGGATCCTGGCGGCCGCCCGCACCCCGGACGACGACGTCGTCTGGGCGGTCATCGAGCCCGAAACACCCACGGCCACGGTTGAACCCGTCATGGGTACCGACCTGGTCGGCGACGTCGGGGTGCTGCGCCTGACCGATCACGCCGCGCCGGCTGTGCTGACCGGCATCGACGCCGACCGGGCCCGCTGCGTCGCGCTGGGCCTCGTGGCCAGCACGACGGCCGGTATCACCCAGTGGTGCGTCGAGGCGGTCACCGCGCACCTGCGGACCCGGGCGCAGTTCGGCAAGGTGATCGGGACGTTCCAGGCGCTGCAGCACAATGCGGCGATGCTGCTGGTCAACTGCGAACTGGCCACCGCCGCGGCGTGGGACGCGCTGCGGGCGGTCGACGAACCCCTCGAACAGCACCGCATGGCCACCGCCGGGGCCGCGGTGATGGCGGTTTCGCCGGTTCCAGATCTGGTGCTCGACACGCTGACGATGTTCGGCGCGATCGGCTTCACCTGGGAACACGACCTGCACCTGTACTGGCGGCGGGCGATCAGCCTGGCCGCGTCGATCGGCCCGGTCAACCGATGGGCGCGCGAACTGGGGCGACTGACGTGCGCGCAAACGCGGGACATGTCGGTCGACCTCGGGGACGCGGAGTCGGACTTCCGGGCGCGGGTGGCGGCGACGCTGGATGCCGCACTGGCGTTGAGCAACGACCAGCCCGGGCGGCAGGATGACTACGACGAGTTCAAGACCGGGCCGCAACGCACCCTGATCGCCGAGGCCGGCCTGATCGCGCCGCACTGGCCGCGGCCGTGGGGCCTGGACGCCGGGCCGCTGCAACAGCTCATCATCGACGACGAGTTCGTCAAGCGGCCCAGCCTGGTCCGTCCCTCGCTGGGCATCGCCGAGTGGATCCTGCCCTCGGTGCTGCGCGCCGCGCCGAAAGACTTGCAGGAGACGCTGCTTCCGCCGACGCAGCGCGGCGAGATCGCGTGGTGCCAGCTGTTCAGCGAGCCGGGCGCGGGCTCGGACCTCGCCGCGCTGAGCACCCGCGCCACCAAGGTCGGCGGCGGCTGGACCGTCAACGGCCACAAGATCTGGACGTCGGCCGCGCACCGGGCGGACTTCGGGGCACTGCTGGCGCGCACCGACCCGGCGGCCGGCAAGCACCGCGGCATCGGCTATTTCATCCTCGACATGCGTTCGCCCGGCATCGAGGTCCAACCGATCAAGACCGCGACCGGCGAAGCGCACTTCAACGAGGTGTTCCTCACCGACGTGTTCGTGCCCGACGACATGCTGCTCGGCGACCCGACCGGCGGCTGGAACCTCGCCATCACCACCATGGCTGAAGAGCGCTCCGCTATCAGCGGTTACGTCAAATTCGATCGGGCCGCCGCGCGGCGCGGGCTCGCGGCGCAACCGGGACCGGACCGCGACGACGCCCTGCGCGACCTCGGCGAACTCGACGCCTACACCCTCGCCATCAAGGCGCTGGGAGTGCGGGAAACCATCCGCTTGCTGGGCGGTCAGCCGTCCGGGCCGGCGTCGAGCATCGCCAAGATGGCGATGAACGTCCTGTTGAGACGGACGTTCGAGGCCACGCTGCAGCTGACCGGCCGCGCGGCGATGGTCGCCGACTCCGACCCCGCGATCGTGGAGCGCTACCTGAACCTGCCCGCCGAGTTGATCGGGGGCGGCACCCGGGAGATTCAGCTGAACATCATCGCCCAGATGATCCTCGGACTACCCCGAAAATAGGACACGACATGGGCTTACGCGGCCGCCACCACCGCCGTCGCCATGGCTACCAGATGCTGAACAACATCGTCGGGGTGGCGCCGCACGACGTGGCCCTCGGCATGCGGATCCGGGTCGAATTCCATGCCGTGGGAGCCGATTTGACGCTGCCGTATTTCACCCGCCAGAAATAGACGTCCCGTGAGCTCCGCCCGCACCGCCAATGGCCTGCCGGTCACCGCCTACCTGGTGCTGGGCGTCCTGGCGGCCAACGACGAGCAACTCACCGCGGGTGAGATCAAGACGCGCGCCGAGCTGTCGGTCGGCCACTTCTACTGGTCGCCGTCGGTCAGCCATGTGCGGCGCGAACCGGGGCGCCTGTTGGCCCGGGGAATGGCCCAGCGAGATCGGCACCCGCTCCGGAAAGCGCGCCATCACGCTCTACGAGACGACCGACGCCGGGCTCGAGGCGTTGCGCCGGTGGGTGCAGCATTTCCCGCGCCAGGACCAGGTCGTCATCAAGCACCCCGTCATCCTCAGGACCTGGCTGGCCCGCGGCGAGGACCCCGAACGAATCGTCGATACGCTGGACCGCCACCTCGAAGCGACCCGGGACCGCCTCGACGAGGCGCTGTGGTCGCGGCGGCGCTCGCGCGACCTGGGCCTCGCCGACGACCCGGAGCAGCGCTTCTCCTTCGCCGTCCTGGACTACGCGATCCGCGGTCTGTATGCGGAGATCTCGAACGTCGCGCAACTGCGCGACGAGATCGCGGGCGGTACAACCAGGGATCCAATCAAACGGGTGCGACGCCCCAAGGGTCAGATCCGCCGGCGGGCGACGCTGCGGTAGTCAGTGCCACGCGGTTCGCGCTCCCAGAGCGTCTCGCCCTCGCCCACCGCGGTGCCCTCGGTGATCAGCCGGCGTTTGAGCACCTTGTGGGTGGCGGTGCTGGGCAGGTCGGCGGCGATGCGCACGTAACGTGGGCGGGCCTTGGGCGACAGGTCGGGTTGTGCGTCGAGGAACGCCGCGAACGAATCCGGGCACAGGGTGCGGCCCGCGTTGAGCACGATCGCGGCCATCACCTGGTCGCCGACGCGCCCGTCCGGGACTGCGTACACCGCGACGCGATTGATCGCACTGTGCCGCAACAAGATTCGCTCGATCGGTGCCGCGGTCAGGTTCTCGCCGTCGACCCGCATCCAGTCGGCGGTGCGGCCGGCCAGGTAGATCCAGCCCTCGGCGTCCTTGTAGGCGAGGTCGCCCGACCAGTACATGCCGTGACGCATGCGCTCGGCGTTGGCGTCGGGGTCGTTGTAGTAGCCGGTGAAGAAGCCCGAACCGGTCGTGTTGACCAGTTCGCCGATCGCCTCGTCGGCGTTGACGAGCGCGCCGTCGGCGTCGAACCGCGCGAGGGCGCACTCGGTGACGGTGGCGCTGTGGTACACCGCCACCCCCTCGGCTCCCCGGCCGATCGAGCCCTTGGGCGTGCCGGGTTCGCGGATCACCATGACGGCGTTCTCGGTGGAGCCGAAGCCATCCTCGACCTGCACACCGAAGCGGCGCGCGAACTCCTCGATGTCCTTGTCGTTGGCCTCGTTGCCGAAGGCGACCCGCAACGGGTTGTCGGCGTCGTCGTCGCGTTCCGGGGTGGCCAGGATGTAGGCGAGCGGCTTGCCCACGTAGTTCATGTACGTCGCGCCGTAGCGGCGGACGTCGTGCAGGAAGCTGCTCGCCGAGAACTTCGCCGGCACGATCGCCGCGCCGGAGACCACCGCGGGCGCCCACCCCGCGACGACCGCGTTGGAGTGGAACAGCGGCATGGACACATAGCAGGTGTCCCGCTCGGTCAGGGCGAAGCGCTGGGCGAGGTTGAGGCCGGCGAAGGTGGCCATCAGGTGCGACACCTGCACGGCCTTGGGGTTTCCGCTCGTGCCGGACGTGAAGATCATCATGAACGGGTCCATCGCGGTGACCTGCCGATGGGGGACGAGTTCACCGGCGCCCGCGACGAACTCGGCCCACTGCGGTGTCGAGGTGTCCAGGACCCGAGTGTCCTCGAGGTCCAGGCCGTCCAGCAGCGGCCGGTGTTCGGCGTCGGTCACGACCAACTGACAGTGTGCGCGGCGGATGTCGGCGGCCAGCGACTCGCCGCGCCGGGTGGTGTTCAGGCCGCACAGCACGTATCCGCCGAGCCCCGCCGCCGCCATCTGGCTCAGCATCTCGGGGCCGTTGCCCAGCAGGGCGCCGATGTGCAGGGGCCGCTTCGGGTCGCCAGCGGCGATCATGGCCGCCGCGCGGGCCGCCGACCCCCTTAGGTAAAGACCCCAATCCCATTGCAGATCAGTGTGTTTGACGGCGACCGCCTTATCGGACATGCGCTTGCGCAGCAGCGCCTGAATCGTGTCCTCGGTCATCGGGGCCGCCTACTCAATATTTACGAGACGAGACGGTCCGTCTTATATTAGCCGAGGTACGACACCCGCAGCCGCCCAAAGCCGCCGTCAACGCCGGAACCCGACAGGCTCGGTCCCGGGGGTGTTGAGTTCCGCGGCCAGCCACGGCAGTGACGCGGCGAAAGCCTGGGCGGCGAACGGCCAGTCGTGCCGGCCGGGCTGGGTGACCACGGCGCAGTCGATCCCGTGCGCACCGGCGATTTCGCACAGCGCCCGGGCGGCGGCGTCCTGGCCCTCGGGGTTGGCGGCGGGGTCGGCGCCGGCGGCGGCGAGGGCGGGGCCGGCCTCGGCGAGGTTCTGGGTCCTCGACGACGGAACGTCGAACCATCCCGAGACCCCCTCGTAGTGACCGTGCCGGGTGATGACGGTAGCCGGGTCGAATGATGCCCAGGCCGCGACGTCGCCGTCGAACAACCGGGCGATCGTCTGCTCCCTGCCGCCGATGTCGGGTCCGCGGTCGCCGGCGATGTCGACGAACGCGCTGAACATCTCCGGGTGCATCACGGTCAGATCGACGGCGCACGTCCCGCCCATCGACCAGCCGACGACGCCCCAGTTGGCGCGGTCGGGGCTCACTCCGAAGTTCGAGACAACAAACGGGACAAGCTCTTTGGTCAGGTGGTCGGCCGCATTGCCGCGGCGGCCGTTGACGCACTCGGTGTCGTTGTCGAACGAGCCGGTGGCGTCGACGAACACCAGGGCCGGGGCGAAACCGTGATGGCGCGCCGCGAAGTCGTCGACGGTGTTGAACGCGTTGCCGGTACGTAGCCAGTCGGCCGGGGTGTTGAAGGCCGAACTGATCATCAGCACCGCCGGGAGCCGGGGCGGGGGATTGCTGCCGAACCACGCCGGCGGCAGGTACACCAGTTCCTGGCGGTGCGGGAAATGGGACACCTCGGAGCCGGTCATCACGGGCACCACCACACCCTTGGTCGGGCGGGTGTGGGCGATCTGCATCTCCGTCACCCGCAGCCGGTCGATCTGGTCGGGCAGCGGTACGCCCGTGAGCTGATTCCACGCGGAGAGCACCGTGGGAAAGTAGCCGACCCAGCCGTTGAGCGCCAACGCGGCGCACACCACGCACAGCGGCACCGAAAGCACCGCCAGCGCGCGCCGCCACCACCGGGCGCCCGGCCAGCCGAGCACGAGCACCGCGGCGGCGAGTCCGCTCATCGCTATCCAGAGCCACAGCGCGACCGGCGCCGGGTCGCCGGCCACGCCCAGCGTCGTGATGTACCAGTACGACAGCGCCGTCACCACCGCCGCGAGGCCGAGCGCCGCGAGTAGTGCCCAGCCGCGCCACCGGCGGCGGCGCCATCCGGCTGCGGTGAGGGCCACGAACAGCGCGAGTCCCTGCACCGTCGCCGGCAACCAGCCGTGCAGCAACGACAGCCGGTCGATGACGTTGCTCAACAGTCCTGACTTTCGTTAATTCCGATTGCGGACCGCCTCGATCACGATGTGCCCTCCCCAGCGACCTGCTCGCCCGCCACGAGGACCGCTTCGTAGCCGGCTTCGTCGACGGCCTCGAGCACCGCCCTGGTGTCCACTGGCGAGGAGCTCGCGACGACGAGCCTGCCGGTGTCCGCGCTGACGGCCACGCTGTCGACGCCCGGGATCCGGCTCACTTCCATGCGGATGGCGGCCTCGCAGTGCGCGCAGCTCATCCCGGTGACCTGGTATTCGCTGGTGGTCACGATGCTCCTTCCCTCGTCGCCGACCCCGGGGCAGACCCGGCGGACCGATCCACTCCCAAGGTATTCCCCCGGTGGGTTGCCACCGGGGACGGCCAACCCGTGGGGATCAGACGTAGCCGACCCCGATGTCCACCGACACCTGGCTGGCCGTCACCAGCCGGGACCCCTCGGAAACCAGCCAGGCAACCGCGTCGGCGATGTCCTCGGGCTGCGCGACGCCCTCCGGCAGCAGCGGCTTGTGCAGGCCGCGCAGGTGCGGGTAGCTGTCGGCGGCCGAGCGCAGCGCGTCGCGCATGCGGCCGGTGCCCATCGGGGTGGCGACCGCGCCCGGGTTCAGGCTGTTGACCCGGATGTTGTGCCGGCCGAGTCCGGCGGCGAAGGCGCGCGCCATCCCGACGACGGCATGTTTGCTCGCGGTGTAGTGGATCATGAACGACTGCACGTTGATGCCGGCAGCCGACCCGATCCGGACGATCGAGCCGCCGCGACCGCCCTCGACGATGATGTCGGCGCCCTCGGCGCTGAGCCGTACCGCGTGTGCCCGGCCCTGTCCGCGCGCAGCGCCGGTGACCAGCGCCACCTTGCCCGGGATCGATTGGCTCATGGGTCCCTGGATTTCCTTCCTTGCCAAGCGCGACTCGGCGAAGCGTAACGTTCGGGCCGACGCCGTCGTCCAACCGGAGGGAGACATCATGACCGTTGCCGTTGTCGATGCGGGACCCCGACAGATAAGCCGGTCCGTGGAAGTGGCCGCCCCGGCCGAGGAACTGTATGCGTTGGCCGCCGACCCGCGCCGCCACCATGAGCTCGACGGATCGGGCACCGTTCGCGACACCGTCAAAGTGCCGGCGGAAATCGTTGTCGGATCCAAATTTTCGACCAACATGAAGATGTTCGGTGTGCCCTACCGCATCACCAGCACGGTGAGCGTCCTGACGCCGAACGAAGTGGTCGAGTGGCGTCACCCGATGGGCCACCGCTGGCGGTGGGAATTCGACTCGCTGTCGCCGACGTCGACGCGAGTCACCGAGACGTTCGACTACCGCGACGGCGGCCCGATCAAGAACAAATACTACGAACTCAGCGGGGCCT
>NZ_JBMIOP010000047.1:0-13769 GCF_049197365.1 Mycobacterium sp. THU-M104 | reverse complement strand
CTAGGGATCCACTGATTTTTGGGTGGTCGGCGGGTCGGCTGGTCTGGGTGGCCGGTGTCAGGAAATGATTGCAGGTCATGAACACCGCGCAGCCCAGTTTCACCGACATCGAATACGGAAACCGGCGGCGGGTTTCTCGCCGGGAACAGTTCCTGGTCACGATGGATGCCGCGATCCCGTGGGGTGTGTGGGTGGGGCTGATTGAGCCGCACTACTACACCGAGGCGCCGGGCAAGCGGGGCCGTAAGGCCAAGCCGATCGAGACGATGCTGCGGATGTATCTGCTGCAGGTGTGGTTTTCGCTGTCGGATGAGGGCGTGGAGGAGGCGATCTATGACTCCTATGCGATGCGCCGGTTCATGGGGCTGGACTTCGCTGTCGAGCAGGTACCTGATGCGACCACGCTGCTGGGGTTTCGCCACCTTCTTGAGGAGCACAAGCTCGGGGAGAAGCTGTTCGCCGCGCAGAACCAGATCTTCGACAAGGAAGGCTGGATCATGCGCGGGGGCAGCATCATCGATGCCACGATCATCGCCGCGCCGTCCTCGACCAAGAACGCCGCCGGTGCCCGTGATCCGGGCATGCACCAGACCAAGAAGGGCAACCAGTGGTACTTCGGTATGAAGGGCCACATCGGGGTCGACGCCGGCACCGGGTACGTCCACACGGTGACCGCCACACCTGCAAACACCCATGACCTGGACGAGGCGGTCAACCTGGTGCGCGATGACGACGAGGTGGTCTACACCGATTCGGGCTACCAGGGCGCGCAGAAGCGTCCCGAGATCGCCCGAGACGAGCACAAGTCGAAGATCCAGTGGCGGGTGGCTGCCCGCAAGACCCAGCTCAAGACGATGCATCCCGTTGATCGGGCGATTGAGACCCGCAAGGCGTCGGTGCGGGCCAAGGTCGAGCATCCGTTCTTGATTATCAAACGCGACTTCGGGTTCACCAAGACCCGCTACCGCGGAATCACCAAGAACCTCAATCATTTACATGTGCTGTTCGCCTCGGCGAACTGGCTCATGCGCACCCGCGCCGTCACCCTGATGGGGTGACGGCCAGGCACCGGCCTGCCCAAAACCGGCCACGCAAGACCCCCCACCGGGGCTACGGGCCCGCACAGGCCACCACGACGGCCCGCCACGGCCTCACCAGCAACACCGGCAGCCCCGAATAGCGCATTGATCAGTGCATCCCTAGACCTCGACGACATCCGCTTTGGCTCAGCGGCTTAGGCCAATAGCCCCAGGACAGGTTCTCGATCTGGCGGAACGGTTCTTCATCGAGCAGCTGTTCTGAGATGGCTGAAGGAGCTACGCCCTGCTAACCCTGCTAACTCGGAAGGGATGCGTGACCAGGCGCGAACCGTCACGGTTGCGGTGGGCATCTCATCGCAAGCCTCTGACGCACCAAAGGGTTCGCCGACCGCGGCGCGGCCCTCACCCGGTCCAGCGGGGCGGGCGCTTCTCGATGAAGGCCTGGACGCCCTCGAGCGCGCAGGGCTCCATCATGTTGGCGGCCATCGTCGCGCCCGCGTCCTGGTAGGCGGCCTCGATTCCGGCCTCGATCTGGCGGTAGAAGAGGGCCTTGCCCATTGCGACGGCAACGCGAGGCTTGGCGACGACCCTCGCCACCAGCGCCTCCACCGCCTCGTCCAGCGCCTCGGGTGCGGCTACTTTGTTGACAAGCCCCAGCACCCGCGCCTCTTCGGCGGAGACGAACTCCCCGGTGACGAGCATCTCGAAGGCGGCTTTGCGGGGCAGATTGCGCGACAGCGCCACTCCCGGCGTCGCGCAGAACAGCCCGACGTTGATGCCGCTGACCGCGAAGCGCGCGTCGCGGCTCGCCACCGCGAGGTCACACATCGCGACGAGCTGGCAGCCCGCGGCGGTCGCCAGGCCGTGGACCCGCGCGACCACCGGTACGGGTAGGCGCTGAAGCGCCATCATCACCGACGTGCACTGCGCGAACAGGCTCCGGTAATAGTCGAGCGACGGCTCGGCCCGCATCTCCTTCAGGTCGTGGCCGGCACAGAAGGCCGCGCCGGACGCCCCGAGCACGACGGCACGCACCGCCCCGTCGTCGGCGAGCGCGTCGACGGTCTCGCCGAGCGCCGCGAGCATGGCCTCCGACAACGCATTGAAAGCGTTCGGGCGGTTCAGCGTCAGCGTGACGACACCGCGCTCGTCGCGATGGTGCAGCAGTAGAGGTTCTTCCATTGTTTGGCCTCACTCGATTGACCCGGCGCTACTCGGACGCTAACACCGGCCGGACCTGACGCCAACGCGTCACCGATAGGCGTCGCTGCGCTTGGCCACGTTGAAAACCGTTATCTCGCCCGCGGTGTCGTCGATGGCGTACACCACCCGGTAATGCCCGAATCGCACACGCCAATCACGTTGGCTCCCAACTAATTTCTTCGCTTTGGCCGGTCGTGGATCGTTCGACAGGCCTATGACCACCTGCAGTGCCGCCTCCAATTCAGCACGCGGGAGTCGCTGCAACTGCTTGAGGACGTCCGGATGAAACGAGATCTTCATCCGGCCGCGAACGCATCGGCATCGACACCGAGTTCGTCAAGCATCTCCGCCAGAGGAACCGCGCGGAACGAGTTGGCCTGCAGCTCGCGCAGCCGAAGTGCGTCGACGACATCGGCGTGCTCATGCAGCCGCTCGTAGTCGGCCAAGCTGATGATCACCGCTACCTCGGTGCCGCTGTCGGTGATGATGGCTTCTTCGCCTGTCGAGGCGACCGTCCGCACCACTGCTCCTAGGCTGCCGCGAAGATCCCGCAGACTATGCGTACTCATGTGTACACACATTACACAGCCTCTTGTGCGCCCCGCTTCCGTAAATCGGGGCGATCGCCGCGAAAGTGATCAGTGCATGGAGAACTCGACGTCGCTCGACTTTCTCGAGCTCGTCGGGCGAGGCATCAAGAACGGGGGCCGGAACTCACAACAGGTTCCAGCCCCCGCCCTCTTGGTGGCGAACTAGTGGTGATGATGCCCGTGCCCATGCCCGTGGCCGTCGCCCTCCTCCTCGGCGGGCTTCTCGACAATCGCCGTCTCGGTGGTGAGCACCATCCGTGCCACCGATGCCGCGTTGCGCACCGCCGACCGGGTGACCTTGACCGGGTCGATGACGCCGTCGGCGATCAGGTCGCCGTAGCGCAGCGTCGCGGCGTTGAGGCCGTGCCCGGCGGGCAGCCCGCTGACCTTGTTGACCACGACCGCACCGTCCAGGCCGGCGTTGTCGGCGATCCAGTACAGCGGTGCGGCCAGGGCGTCGGAGAAGACGTCGACCCCCGCCGCCTGGTCACCGGTCAGCGACGCCCGCAGGTCTTTCAGTGCCTCGCGGGCGCCGATGAGCGCCGTACCACCGCCGGCCACGATGCCCTCCTCGACAGCCGCCTTGGCCGCCGCGACGGCGTCCTCGACGCTTTCCTTGCGCTTCTTGAGTTCCGTCTCGGTAGCGGCACCGACCTTGAGCACGGCAACCCCGCCGGCCAGCTTGGCCAGCCGCTCCTGCAGCTTCTCGCGGTCCCAGTCCGAGTCGCTCGCCTCGGCCTCGGCGCGCAGCTGCTTGATGCGGCCGGCCACCGCCTCGCCGGAACCGCCGCCGTCGACGATGATGGTGTCGTCCTTGCCGACCACCACCCGGCGGGCCGAGCCCAGGACCTCGACCCCGACCTCGCGCAGCAGCAGGCCGGCGTCGGGGTTGACCACCTGGCCGCCTGTGACGATCGCGAGGTCCTCCATGAATGCCTTGCGCCGGTCGCCGAAGAACGGCGACTTGACCGCCACGGCCTTCAGCGTTTTGCGGATCGAGTTGACCACCAGCGTGGCCAGGGCCTCACCATCGATGTCCTCGGCGATGATGACCAGCGGCTTGCCCGCTTCGGCGACCTTCTCCAGCATGGGCAGCAGATCGGGCAGCGAGCTGATCTTCTCCTGGTGCAACAGGATCAGCGGGTCTTCGAGCACGGCCTGCTGGGCGTCGAAGTCGGTCACGAAATACGCCGACAAGTAACCCTTGTCGAAGCCGACACCCTCGGTGAACTCCAGCTCGGTGCTCATCGTCGAGGATTCCTCGACACTGACGACGCCGTCGGTACCCACCTTGTGCATCGCCTCGCCCACCAACTCGCCGATCTGCTCGTCGCGTGAGGAGACCGTCGCCACCTGGGCGATGCCCTCCTTGCCGGAAACCGGGGTCGCCGACGCGAGCAGCGCCTCGGACACCGCGTCGGCGGCCTTGCCGATCCCCGCGCCGAGTTCCATCGCGTTGACTCCGGCAGCGACCAGGCGCAGGCCGCCCTTCACCAGCGCCTGGGCCAGCACCGTGGCTGTGGTGGTGCCATCTCCCGCGACGTCGTTGGTCTTGGTGGCCACCGACTTGACCAGCTGGGCGCCGAGGTTCTCGAACGGGTCCTCCAGGTCGATCTCGCGCGCGACGGTGACACCGTCGTTGGTGACCGTGGGGCCGCCCCAGGACTTGGCGATCACCACGTGGCGGCCGCGCGGCCCCAGGGTCACCCGGACCGCGTCGGCGAGCGCGTTCACGCCCGCCTCGATGGCACGACGCGCATCCTCGTCGTACGCAATGAGCTTGCTCATCAGGTTCCTTCTTCCCACCTACTGACGCATTCCGCCCCGGAAATCACCCGTGGAACACACGGGGATCGCCGGGGCGGAACACGAGTTACTTGGATACGACAGCGAGCACGTCGCGCGCCGACAGGATCAGGTACTCCTCGCCGTTGTACTTGATCTCGGTGCCGCCGTACTTGCTGTAGATCACGGTGTCACCCTCGGACACGTCCAGCGGAATCCGCTTCTCGCCGTCCTCGTCCCAGCGGCCGGGGCCAACTGCGACGACGGTGCCTTCCTGCGGCTTCTCCTTGGCGGTGTCGGGAATGACCAGACCGGACGCGGTCGTGGTCTCGGCCTCGTTGGCCTGCACGAGAATCTTGTCCTCGAGTGGCTTGATGTTCACCTTCGCCACGATGGGAGCCCTCCAGTTAGTTGGTAGCAGGCCCGGGACCATCGCCCGGGCCGGAGTTGGCGGTCGGATCGCGGCGTGGCCCCGAACCGTCCGTTTGTTAGGTGGTCTGGCAGTCGTCCGTACCCTCACACCGTCGTCGCGGGTGCCGGCACAAGGGGGCGTCCGATTGCCACCTAGCACTCTATACATGAGAGTGCTAGCACTCAAGGGGGGCCTGTTGCTTCCTCCCTGAGAGCCCCTACACGCGGGGCGCTGCCCGAGATCCGCGCCGGGTTGATAATGGACAGATGCCCGCGAGGATCCTGCTCACCAAGCGCGCCATGATCGCGGCCATGTTGTTCATCGCGGCCTTCGTCGCGTCCGCTGGGGCCGACACCGTGTTGGCCGCCGCCGACCCGGGCGGCCAGATGTACGGCAACCCGCAAGCCGCCGCGCCCTACTGGCGCTACCAGCATCAGCAAGACTGCGGCCTGATGGCCGTCGCCGACGTGGTCGGCCAGCTCACCGGCCACGAACCCACGCAGATCGGCATCGAACTGCGCGGAATCTTCACCCCCAGCGAAGCGCACGGCGGGGATGTGTACTTCTTCGACGGCACGTCACCCCAGGACATGGTCATGCTCCTGCAGCGCTACGGCATCCAGTCAGACGTGACGACCGGCAACACCATGCAAGGGATCGAGGACTACCTCAGCGGCGGCCACAAGGTCATCGCAGCGCTCAACGCGGAGACGATCTGGAACTATCCCCCGAGCCAGGGGCAACGCACACAGGCCGACCATGCCGTCGTCGTCACCGGGGTCGACACCGCCGACAACGTCGTCCACCTCAACGACAGCGGCACACCGAACGGCCGGGATGAACTGATCCCGATGGACATCTTCACCCAGGCCTGGTCGACCAGCGACAACCTGCTGATCGTCACCCAGGCGACCGGCTACGGGACATTACCGTGGGCGCCTCAGATCTAAGGCAACCGGCTCTGCACCACCGGCAGGCCCGGGTCGCTGGCCACATCCAGCGGTGATGGCGGCGCGCCCGAAGCCACCAGATGCGCGGCGAACGACGCGATCATCGCCCCGTTGTCGGTGCAGCGCCGCGGCCCGGGGATCCGCAGGGTCAGGCCGGCCTGCGCGCAGCGCTGCGCGGCGAGCTCGCGCAGCCGCGAGTTCGCGGCGACTCCCCCGGCGATCAGCAGGGTCGACACGCCGGCCCGGGTGGCGGCCCGCACCGCTTTCATCGTCAACACGTCGGCAACGGCTTCCTGGAATCCGGCGGCGACGTCAACGGCACAGAAATCCGGGGTGCTCTCCAGATACCGCGCCACCGCGGTTTTCAGTCCGGAGAAGCTGAACGCGCACGGGTCGTCGGCCGGCCCGGTCATGCCGCGGGGGAAGACGACGGCTTCGGGATCTCCGGTGCGGGCCAGCTCGTCGAGCACCCTGCCGCCCGGATAGCCCAGACCCAGCAGCCGCGCCACCTTGTCATAGGCCTCACCGGCGGCGTCGTCGACGGTGCTGCCGAGCTCGACGATCGGCTCGCCGAGCGAACGCACGTGCAGCAGGTGCGTGTGTCCCCCCGACACCAGCAGCGCCACGCACTCAGGTAACGGGCCGTGCTCGTAGACGTCGGCGGCCAGATGCCCGCCGAGATGGTTGACGGCGTAGAAGGGCACACCCCAGGCGGCCGCATAGGCCTTGGCCGCCGCGACCCCCACCATCAGGGCTCCGGCCAGACCGGGCCCGATGGTCGTGGCCACGATGTCGGGCCGCTCGAGCCCGGCGGCCGCCAGGGCGCGGCGCATGGTGGGGCCGAGCGCCTCCAGGTGGGCCCGGGAGGCGATCTCGGGCACCACGCCGCCGAACCGGGCGTGCTCGTCGACGCTGGAGGCCACCGCGTCGGCCAGCAGTGTCACGGTGGCCCCCTTGCCGGTGCCGTCCAGCCGGGAGATGCCGACTCCGGTTTCGTCGCAGGAACTTTCGATGGCCAGGATGACGGTCATGGGTTTCGGTGCGCCTCTCTGCGCATCGTGTAGGCGTCGGCGCCGCTGATGCGGTAGTAGCGGCGGCGCAGGCCGACCTGCTCGAACCCCACACTGCAGTACAACGCGATCGCGGCCGCGTTGTCGGTGCGCACCTCCAGGTACACCACAGCCCCGTCGGCGAAGGCCAGCAGCTCCTCGAGCAGCCGCCGGCCGATGCCGCGGCCCTGATAGGCGGGGTCCACGCCGATGGTGTGCACCTCGTACTCGAACGGCGGCCTGCGACCCAGTCGCGAGATGCCGGCGTAACCGACCAGCGCTTCAGCGGTGCGCGCGCCCACATAGTGGTTATGCGGGCCGGCCAGTTCGCGCGTGAACGCAGCCGGCGGCCACGGGTCGTCACCGTCGAACAGCTGCGATTCGAGTTCAGCGCACCGCTGTGCGTCGGCCGGGGTCAACGCGCCGACGGACACGGTCCCGTCGCAGGCGGTCATCGGCGCTCCGTCAGGGGTTTGGCGTCGGGCCGGCGCAGGTACAGCGCCACCAGGGGCGACGGCGGCGCCGACCAGTCCCCGACGGCGGCCACCAGGCCGGCCGGTGTCGGATGGACGGGGCCGCAGCGCGGCAGGCCGAATGGCGCCGCGTGCCCGGGCGAACCGGCCACCGCCCGCGCGGTGCCGGGATCGACGCCGGCCGGTGGCCCGACTGCCGGACCCTCGGTACGGACCCCGTCTCGGTAACGGGCCCAGTAGATTTCGCGGCGGCGGGCGTCGGTGACGACCAGGATCTCGCCGGTGGTGAGCACGCCGATGGCGTCCAGGCTGCACACCCCGTACACCGGGATGCCCAGCGCGTGCCCGTAGGCGGCGGCGCTGGCCATACCCACCCGCAGGCCGGTGAAGGGACCTGGGCCGCAGCCCACCACGACGGCGTCGAGATCGACCATCCTCAGCGCGGCGTCGGCGAGCGCGGCGAGCACGTTGGGGGTGAGCCGTTCGGCGTGGGCGCGGGCACTTATGGTGACCCGCTCGGCCAGCACGGCCAGATCGTCGCGACGCACCACCCCGGCCGTCACCGCCTCGGTCGCGGTGTCGATGGTCAAGATGACGCTCACGAGGCCCACCGCCACGTCGCGAGCCGCACGTCGGAATGACTGACCCGTTCCAGGCGGACGTCGAGGTGCCGCTCGGCGAGGCGTTCGGCGAGGCCCTCGCCCCACTCCACCACGACGACCGCATCCTGCAGTTCGGTGTCGAGGTCCAGCGAGTCGAGTTCCCCCAGCAGGTCGGCTCCGGGCTGGTCCAGCAATCGGTACATGTCGACGTGGATCATCGCCGGCGCGCCCGGCCGCCGCGGGCGATGCACCCGCGCCAGCACATACGACGGCGAGGTGATCGGGCCCTCGACATCCATGGCTGCGGCAATTCCCTTGGCCAGCAACGTTTTTCCCGCTCCGAGTGGTCCGGAGAGCACGACTACGTCACCAGCGCGCAGCTGCTCGCCCAACCGGGACCCCAGCGCGATTGTGTCCTCGGCGCGCTCGCAGGTGGCGGTGCACCGGGTCGGGACGCCGGCACCGAACCTCGACTCAGCCACGGCGCCCGAACCTTTCCCGGATCCGGCGGTAGGGCCGGGCCATCGCGTCCGGCCGGGACCGTTCGACGAGCCGGACCAACCCGTCGTTGATGGCCTCGGGCCTGTCCAGCAGTGCCAGGTGGCTGGCCCCGGAGACGATCACCAACTCGGACAACGGCATACATGCAGCCATCTTGCGGGAGTATTCATCCGGAGTGAGCAGGTCGTGGTCGCCGCAGGCGACCAGGGTCGGGACCCGCAGCAGCGTCCACAGCCCGGCCGTTTCGTCGTGCTGCTCCAGCGCGTCCAGGAACCCCACCAGCGTGGCGATCGGGGTGTCGTTCATCATGCACTGCGCGAACGCATCCAGGCTCCGGCTGACCTTGAGGTCGCTGAACGACGCGGCCCGCAGCACGGGGCCGATCACTGATCGCGACATGGTGCGGCCGTGGTTCACCAGTCTGGGTGCGGACCTGGTGGTGAGCCGGATCGCCTCCAGCGCAGGATTTTTCAGCAACTCACCCAGCGGTGAGCGGGGCAGCCCCTCGGCGGCAGACGAAATCAGCGCCGCGCCGACGATTCGTTTTCCGTATCCCTCGGGGAACTGGCGGGCGTGCGACAACACCGTCATACCGCCCATCGAATGCCCCACCAGCACGATCTTCCTACGCGGCGCCGCCGCTGCCAGCACACTTTCCAGGTCTTCGCCGAGCTGGGCCAGCGTGTAGGTCTGCGGCAAGCCCTCGCCGGACCGGCCGTGCCCGCGTTGGTCATAGAAGACCATTCGCACCCGCGGCCCCAGCCGCGCGGGCAACCGGGTCCGCTGGAAATGGAAGGCGCCCATACGCAGACAGAAGCCGTGGACGAACACCATCGTCAACGGGGCGTCCACGGGCCCCGTCTCACAGACGTCCAGCGCCACTCCGTCCGGGGTGGTGACCACATAGCTGCGGTCGGCGTCGATCCTGTCGAAATCCTCGTCGGCGTAGGGATCGTCGGCAGCGGTCGAGCGCTGGGTCACCGAGTGGCGGATCGAGGCCCCCACGATGGCGGCGATCGCGGTCAGACCCGCACCTCCCGCAAACCAGGCCCTGAACCAGTGGCGCCGGCGGGTTCGGTCATCGCTCAACGGTTCCCGCCTCGCGGTATGTCCTGGTGATACGTCCCCGGGGGCTGGTCACCACCTCGTAGTGGATGGTGCCGAGCAGATCGGCCCAGTCCTGTGCGGTCGGTTCGCCACCGCCGCCCGGCCCGAACAGGATCGCCTCGTCGCCTTCGGCCACGTCAGGCTTTCCGGGTCCCAGGTCGACGAGGAACTGATCCATGCAGATCCGTCCGACGCCGGGCCGCCGCCTGCCGTTGATCAGGACGTCGAGGCGTCCCCCCAGCATGCGGAACACCCCGTCTGCGTAGCCGATCGGCAGCAGCGCCAGGTTGGTGTCGCGGTCGGCGATCCAGGTGTGGCCATACGACACGCCCTCGCCGGCACGGATCGCCTTCACCAGCGCGACAGTACATTTCACTGTCATCGCCGGTACCAGCCCCATGTCGCCGAGCACGGGGACCGGGCTGAGGCCGTACACGGCGATACCCGGCCGAACGAGGTCGAAAGCCAGGTCGGGTCGCGACATCGTCGCCGACGAATTGGACAGATGGGCAACCTCGAACCGCATCCCCTGGTCGCGCACCGTCGCGAGAAGCTCGGCGAACCGTCGGGCCTGGACGTCGTTGATGGGGCTGTCGGGCTGGTCGGCGTGCACCAGATGCGACATCAGCCCGCGCGCCCGCACGGCGCCTTCGGCCACGGCCCGGCGCAACGCGTCCAGCAGCGACGGGAACTGGGCCGGGGGGACCCCGTTGCGGTTCAGCCCGGTGTCGGCCTTGACGGTGACGGTCGCCGTCTGGCCGGTGCGGCGTGCGGCGTCCAGCAGCTCGCCGAGCTGGCGAGGCGAGGAGATGGCGATCTGGATGTCGGCCAGCAGGGCGGGACCGAAGTCGATACCCGGTGGGTGCAGCCACGCCAGCACCGGTGCGGCGATCCCGTCCGCGCGCAGCGCCAGCGCCTCGTCGACGGTGGCCACGCCCAGCTCGGCAGCCCCCGAGGTCAGCGCAGCGCGGGCAACCCGGGTGGCCCCGTGGCCGTAGCCGTCGGCCTTGACGACGGCCATCACCTGGCCGTGGCCGGCGTGCTCGCGCAGCACCCGCACGTTGTGCTCGATGGCGCCCAGGTCAACCACGGCCTCGGCCAGAACGCCTGGCGTCAGGGATGTCGGCGTAACGGCCACGGACGATATTGTCCCAGAATCGTTCCGGCACGTTCACCGTGCAGCGAGTCACTCGCGGCCCATGGGGCGCAACCGCCACACCAGTCTCTGGGCCGAGCGGCACACGATGCGCCCGCCTCAGAGCGACAACGCGCGTCGCAGGCTGCCTGCCAGGCGTTGTCGCTGCGAGGCGGGCAAAAAGAGGACCGTCTCCCGACGGGGACCACTGTGGCGGATGTGACAAGCCACCCGGGTCAGTGCGCGAAGTGCTGTTCGCCGTGGTGTCCGCCAGGCTCGACCCTGTCCAGCGACGCCAGCACAGACACCATGTCGTTGTGCAGTGCCCGGGCCAAGTCGGCCGACATCCCCTCGCGCACCACGACACGCAGCACCGCCACGTCGGCGGCGTTGTCGGGCATCGTGTAGGCCGGCACCTGCCAGCCGTAGCTTCGCAGCTCGTGGGAGACGTCGAACTCGGTGTACCCACGGTTGCCCGCGAGTTTGAAGGCGACCACCGGGATCGCCGAGCCGTCCGAGATCACCTCGCAATGCTCGCGGGCGCACAGTTGCTCGGCCAGCCAGCGCGCCGTACCCGACAGCGTCCGCATCACCTTGGTGTAACCCTCGCGACCCAGGCGCAAAAAGTTGTAGTACTGCCCGACCACCTGGTTGCCCGGCCGGGAGAAATTCAGCGTGAAGGTCGGCATGTCCCCGCCGAGGTAGTTGACCCGGAAGACCAGCTCCTCGGGCAGGTACTCGTTGCTGCGCCACACCACGAAGCCGACGCCGGGGTAGGTCAGCCCGTACTTGTGCCCGCTGACATTGATCGACACGACGCGGGGCAGCCGGAAATCCCACCTGAGTTCCGGCTGCAAGAAGGGCACCACGAAACCGCCGCTGGCCGCGTCGACGTGCACGGGAACGTCGACGCCCCCGGCGGCGGCCAGTGTGTCCAGCGCGGCGCAGATCTCGGCGACGGGTTCGAGCTCCCCGGTGTAGGTGGTGCCCAGGATCGCCACCACGCCGATGGTGTCCTCGTCGACGGCATCGACGACCTGCTCGGGGGTGATCACATAGCGACCCACCTCCATCGGCAGGTAGCGGGGCTCGACGTCGAAGTAGCGGCAGAACTTCTCCCACACCACCTGGACGTTGGAGCCCATCACCAGATTCGGGGTCCGCTTCGCCCAGCCTCCCCCTTTTTTGGACCCGACTTTCTGGCGCCAGCGCCACTTCATCGCCAGCCCGCCGAGCATCACCGCCTCGCTGGAGCCGACCGTGGACACCCCGCAGGCGCTGTGGGGATCGTCGTCACGCAGCCCGTCGGCATGGAACAGGTCGGCCACCATGCACACGCAACGCTGCTCGATGGCCGCGGTCGCGGGGTACTCGTCCTTGTCGATCATGTTCTTGTCGAACGTCTCGGCCATGAGCTTGCCGGCCTCGGGGTCCATCCAGGTGGTGACGAACGTGGCCAGGTTCAGCCGCGAGCTGCCGTCGAGCATCAATTCGTCGTGGACGAAGCGGTACGCGGCGTCAGGGTTCATCGACTCCTCGGGCAGGCGCAGCGCCGGGATCGGGGCGGTGAACAGGCGGCTGGTGTACGCGGGCGCGATCGAGTGCGCGGCCATGGAGGGGTGATGGGGCATGCGGTTCCTTTCTTGGGGTCGTCTTGGGGCCGGCAGCCTTGCTTCTACAAGGCGGCCAGGGCGGCCCGGATGTGCGGGATGATTCTCGACGCCGAGGTCGGCGCGTCTGAGGGGCCGGGATCTGCAGCCGAGGACGCCGCGGCGCGGGCGTGTACGAAGGCGGCCACCGCGGCCGCCTCGGCCCCCGGCAGGCCCGCTGCCAACAGCGCGCCGATCATCCCGGACAGCACGTCGCCCGAGCCCGCAGTGGCGGCCCAGGACTGCCCGGCCGGGTTGAGGAAAACGGGGCCGCCGGCGTCGGCGATGACGGTGACATTGCCCTTGAGCAGCACCGTGGCACCGAACTCGTCGGCCAGCGTGCGGCAGGCACTGACCCGGTCGTCGCCGGGCGGGTGCCCGGCGAGCCGGGCGAATTCCCCGGCGTGGGGAGTCAGCACGGTCGGCGCCTCACGGTCGGCCACCAACTCGGGTCGCGTCGCCAGGATGGTCAGCCCGTCGGCGTCGACGATCACCGGCAGGTCGGTGCCCAGCGCGAACGTCAGGGCCCCGGCGCCGGTCTCGTCGGTACCCAACCCGGGCCCGGCCACCCAGGCCTGCACCCGCCCGGCTGCTGCCGGGGTGGGTGCGGCGATGACCTCGGGCCACCGTGCGAGTACCTCGGCGTGCGCGCTGCCGGCGTAGCGGACCATGCCGGAGGTGGCCGCGACGGCGGCGCCCGTGCACAGTACGGCCGCGCCCGGGTACGTCGACGAGCCGGCCATCACGCCGGTCACCCCCTGGGTGTATTTGTCGTCCCGGGGACCGGGCACCGGCCAGCGCGCCAGCACGTCGGCGGCCTCGAACCCCAGCGCCTCGACAGCGGGCGGGCCCGGCAGGTCCAGGCCGATGTCGATGAGTTCCACGCGGCCGCAGTCGGCCAGCGCGTGCACCGGCTTGAGCCCGCCGAAGGTGACGGTCACGGCGGCGGTCACGGCGGGACCGGTGATCGCCCCGGTCATCACGTCGATCCCGCTGGGAATGTCGACGGCAACCACCGGGATGGCCGCGTCGTCCACCGCCTTGAACACCGCGGCCGCGGCCGGCCGCAGCGGCCCCGACCCGGAGATACCCACCACCCCGTCGATGACGAGATCAGTGTTCGGGGAGACTCTTTCGACGACACGGCCGCCCGCCTTGCGGAACGCGGCCAACGCCTTGGGGTGGGCGCGGTCCGGATCGAGCAGGACCGCGTCGGCGGACGCGCCGCGACGGCGCACGAACGTCGCGGCCCACAGGGCGTCGCCGCCGTTGT
>NZ_JBMIOP010000020.1:0-6190 GCF_049197365.1 Mycobacterium sp. THU-M104 | reverse complement strand
CGAGAGCGCCGACATCGCCGCGCTGCATGCCGCCGCCGGCGCCGGCCTCTACGCCGCCAAGCGCGTAAAGCGTCCCGATCCGCGTATGGATGCGGGGCGCGGTGGTCAGGGACGCATCGGGTGGCTGTAGCGTGGCGGCGGTGAAGTCTTCTCGGGTGAACTCCTCCGTCGTGCTCGCGACCTGTGCGACCGCGCTGGCGCTTGTCGGACCGGGCGAGGCGGCCGCCGCCGGCTCGTGCCCGACCGCAGCGCCGGCCAACGGGGCAGCACCCGAGTGGACCCTGGCCGGGAACACCGGCAGCGTCGCGGTCACCGGGTCCACGGACACGACGGCTCCGCTCGTGAAGGTGACGACACCGTTCAGCGTCACCCAGACCCAGGTGCACACCCTGCGCGCCGGCAACGGACCGGTGGTCCCTGCCACAGCCCGGGTTTCCGTCTGCTACATGGGCGTCGACGGGCGTGACGGATCGGTGTTCGACAACAGCTACGAACGCGGCGCCCCGGTCGACTTCCCGCTCGGCGGAGTCGTTCCGGGCTTCCAGAAGGCCATCGCGGGACAAAAGGTCGGATCCACGGTCGCCGTCGCCATGACCTCCGCGGACGGCTACCCCAACGGTCAGCCCAGCGCCGGTATCCGGCCGGGCGACACGCTCGTCTTCGCGATCAAGATTCTCAGCGCCGCGAGCTGACGCGCGCTGCTAGCCTCCCCCCGTGACCACTCGCGATCACGGCGACCCCGGGGATGCGCCCTCCGCGCCCCCTCCCCTGCTGACGCCGACCAACTCCGCCCGTCGCTCCGCGGCGGAAGAGGCCCGCACCATCGCCGCCGCCACCAACACGGCCACGCTGGCCAGCTTGACCGCCGACGGTGACCCGTGGGCGTCGTTGGTGGCCTACGGGCTGCTGGGCGGGATGCCGGTGCTGTGCGTGTCGAACCTGGCCGAGCACGGCCGCAACCTGGCCGCCGACCCGAGGGCGAGCCTGTCGATCGTGGCGGCGAGCGGCGACGCCGACCCACTGGCCGGCAGCCGAATCACCCTTGCGGGGGTGGTCGCACGACCCCCCGACGCCGAACGGGAGACGGCCCGCGCCGCGTACCTGGAAGCGGTGCCGGCCGCCCGTTTCTACCTCGACTTCAGCGACTTCACCGTGTGGGTGCTCGCGGTGCGGCGGGTGCGCTGGGTCGGTGGCTACGGCCGGATGGACTCGGCCACCGCCGAACAATACGTCGCCGCTTCGCCGGATCCGATCGCGCCGGCCTCGGCCCGGGCGGTCGCGCATCTCAACGCCGACCACGCCGCCGCCCTGGCCGCGATGGCCCGGGCGTTCGGCGGCTACCCCGACACCGAGACCGCCGTGTGCACCGGCGTCGACCGCTACGGCCTGGACCTGCGGGTGCACACGCCACGCGGGGTGGCATACGCCCGCGCCGGCTTCCCGGCACCGCTGAATTCCGCTGACCAATTGCGTTCGGCCACAGCGGATTTGGCCCGCACGGCCGAGTCGATCCCGTAACCGCCGAGCGGGAAACGCGCGACGCTGCCCTTTCCGGGTCGGGCCCGTCGGCGAAGCCGCTCAGGTCACACGGAATCGCTTGAGCCGCGACGTCTTTCCCGAAACCAGTTCGACTCGGCGTCGGGGTAGTCGGAGGTGGGTGGCCAGCAACTCGGTCACCGCGTCGTTGGCCTTGCCGTCGACGGCGCGCTCCCGGACATAGATGATCAGCACACCGTCCGGGCCGACCTCGACAAGAGGCCCTTTGTGGCTGCCGGGCTTGACCTTGACGACGACAAAATCGTTCACGCCGCATAACGCTACCGTCGGCGGCGTACCGTCAGCCCGTCATCGCCGAACGGATACCGCTGACCAGCGCGCACCAGGCAGCACGGCCCACGGTGCGCTCGGGTGGCGGCAAGTACGGTAACGGCAACGGCGCCGGTGCCCATTCGGCAGTATCCCCACCAACGTCGCCGCCAGCAGCCCGTAGGGCACCCTGGCCACCAGCGGTAGCGGCGGTATCAGCAACAGATAGCAGGCGAGGTCACGTGCCGCCCAGTTCCGGACGACGTGCGGCCGTGACTCAGGAGGCGGATTCCCTCTCCGAGATGCGTTGGGCGAGAGTTAGAATCCGCTCGGCGTTGCGCACGTGCAAACTCTCGATCATGCGACCGTCGACGGTGATCACGCTGTCGCCCGCCGCCTGCGCCTGCTCGTAGGCCGCGACGATCCTTCGGGCGTCGGCTAACTCCCCCGGCGACGGGCCGAAGACTTCGTTGGCCGGGCTGATCTGGGACGGATGGATCAAAGTCTTCCCGTCGAAACCCATTTCGCGGCCCTGGCGGGCCTCGGCGCGGAAGCCCTGCGCGTCGGTGATGGCGTTGAACACGCCGTCCAGCACCACCTTCCCGGCGGCCCTGGCCCCCAGCACCGCCAACGTCAACGCGGCCAGGACCGGTGCGCGCCCGGGTACGTGCAGTGCGTGCAGATCGTTGACCAGGTCGTTGGTGCCGACCACCAGCGCCGCCAACCGCTGGCTGGCCGAGGCGATCTCCTCGGCCTTGAGGAACGACCGCGGCGTCTCGATCATCACCCACAACTGCAACGCTTCCGGCGCGCCGAGCCGCTCGAGCGTGGCGGCCAGCGCCCGGACCTGCTCGCCCGTCTCGACCTTGGGCACGAGCACCCCGTGGGCGGGCGAAGCGGCCACCGCCGCCAGATCGTCGTCGTGCCACTCGGTGCCCAGCCCGTTGATGCGCACCACCACCTCGCGCGGCGAGTAACTCCCCGACCCGACCGCGTCGCACACCGTCGTCCGTGCGCCGGCTTTGGCGTCGGGGCCGACGGCGTCCTCCAGGTCGAAGACGAGCACGTCCGCGGGCAGCGTCTTGCCTTTCTCCACTGCCCGGGGGTTGTTGCCGGGCAGGTAGAGGGCGGATCGGCGCGGCCGCAGTGTCGGTGCCATGGACTGTTCGCTTCCTGTCGTCGAGTTCAGGGCTTCTCTGGCGTGCGCCGGGTGCATGCTGCGCGCCGCACAGGCTGAAAGTACGCTTCGACCTCGGTGAGGTAAGCGGTGGCGGCGTCACGCCGGGAGGGAGAAACCGATGTCATCCGGAGGCTCGGCACGTACCGAGGGCGACAGCTGGGACCTGGCATCCAGCGTCGGAGCGACCGCCACGATGGTGGCGGCCTCACGTGCGCTCGCATCCCGGGAGCCTGATCCGCTGCTCGACGACCAGTTCGCCGAGCCGTTGGTGCGCGCGGTCGGACACCCCTTCTTCATCCGGATGCTCGACGGGCAACTCCCCGTCGATGACGACGACGCGCCCATGACGCTGCAGCAGCGCCGCGAGCAGATGACGGTCCGAACCAGGTTCTTCGATGACTTCTTCCAGGCCGCGTCCGGTGCCGGGGTACGTCAGGCCGTCATTCTCGCGGCCGGCCTGGACGCGCGGGCCTACCGGTTGGCGTGGCCGGCGGGCACGGTGGTTTTCGAGGTCGACCAGCCCGAGGTCATCGCCTTCAAGACCGACACGCTCGCCGGCCTGGGCGCGCAACCGACCGCCGAGCGGCGCACCGTCAGCGTCGACCTGCGCGATGACTGGCCGACCGCGCTGCGCGACAACGGCTTCGACGCTGCAGCGCCCACCGCGTGGATCGCCGAGGGCCTGCTGCCCTACCTGCCGCCAGAGGCCCAGGACCGGCTCCTGGACAACATCACCGCGCTCAGCGCGCCGGGCAGCCTGCTGGCCACGGAGAACATCACCGACATGAGTGTGTTCACCGACGAACGGGCGCGGGCGATGCGCAGCACCTGGCGCAAGCACGGACTGGACATCGACGTCGCCGACCTGGTATGGCTCGGGGAACGTCGTCCGGCGGCTGAGCACCTGGAGTCGACCGGCTGGCAGGTCACCGTCCACCCCACCGACCAGGTGTACGAGAGGTACGGCTTCGCCGTCCCCGACAACGAGATACTGCAGGCGTTCCGCGGCGCCATCAGCTATCTCAGCGCCGAATTGTACTGAGCTGACGCGCGGGCCTGCGTTGTTCGGTTGTTAGTCGCCCCTTGCCCGCTTGTTTTCGCGCCACTCCCGCTCGAACGGCAACCGCCACGCCTTGGGTGCGATCAATTGGTGAATGGCGTTGGGTCCCCAGCTCCCCGCTGGATACATTTTGGCGACCGGCGGATTGTCCAGTAGTTCTTCTGAACGCTCCCACAGGGATTCGATGCCCTCGGCGGTGGTGAACAGTGTGTGGTCGCCGCGCATCGCGTCGCGTTTGCCGTAGAACGACAGCGACACCTTCGAGTTGTCGGCGAGGTCGAAGGTGAGGTGGTCGGGTCCCTGGGTGTCCACCCCCGACCCCGGCGGGAACATGGTGCGCGGCGCCTCGCGGAACGCGATCGAGATGATCCGCATACCCTCGGCCATCTTCTTGCCGGTACGCAGGTAGATCGGCGCACCCGCCCAGCGCCAGTTGTCGATGCCGACCTTGAGTGCGATGTGCTCTCGTAGAAGTTCGCCCTCACGTCCAGCCCCAGCGCCTCGGGGATGTCGATCTGGATGTGGTCGATGAAGTTGCGGTGCCAGACCGGCTCGAACAGGCCGTTGGCGAAGCGGAACGCCAGGATGTTCCGGGCCACCTCCTTGCCCAGGAAGTGGTCGATCCGGAAAATCTGGGGCTCCTCGAAGGTTTGGTGCAAGAAGTCGTTGAGGGCGACCGCGCTGGACAGGTCGGTGCCGAAAGGCTTCGCCATCACCACGCGGGAGCACTCGACCAGGTCGGCGTCACGCAACATGTCCATGACGGTGCGTGCCGCATTCGGGGGAACGGACAGGTAATGCAGCCGGCGCACCTTGGGCCCTAGGTTGTTCTCGGCTTGGGTGACCGCGTCAGCCAGCGCCTCGGGTCCCGCGCTCTGCGGGACGTAGGTGACGATCTTCGCGAAGTTGGACCACTGTTCGGGCGTGAGCTTGTGGATGCCGAACGCGTCGATCGCGGTCTTGGCGATGTCGCGGAACTCGTCGTCGGTGAAGTCCTCGAGCGACGTCGCCACAAGCTGGATGTCGGGGGCGAGCTCGGACTGATCCAGGTAGGCCAGACCGGGTAGGAGTTTGCGCTTGGCCAAATCGCCCGTGGCCCCGAACAGGACGATGACGTGGGGTTCCAGCGGTTCGTGATCGTGGCGGTGCGGGCGTGCCTCGGGCGACGGGTAGGAGATCGTCTGCGGTTTCTTGGTCGCTCCCGCGATATTTCCACCGCCGCGCCATGTTCGCAGCCGGGCAGGTCAGCGGCGGTCGCGTGCGGCGTCGATCGCCCGGTGGATCCGCTGCTCGCTGACCGGTCGCGGCGTGCCGAGCTGCTGGGCCCACAGGCTCACCCGCAGCTCCTCGACCCGCCGGGCGATGTCGCGGACGTCGGACGCCGCCTGCCGTGCCGGCGGCAGCGCGCGCAGCAGTTCGTCGTAGGCGTCCTGCACGGCGTGCACCCGGGCCATCCGCTCCCGATCCGCCCCGGGCGCGTAGGGCAGCCGGTCGAGGCGCCGGCCGATGGCCCTCAGGTAGCGGGTCAGCTCGTCGAGGTGCGCGTATCCGGTCGCGGTGACGAACCCGGGCGGCAGCAGCCGGGCGAGCTGGGCGCGGACGTCGGCGATCGCGTCGGCCTGCGGCGGCGTGGGCTGGGCGGGCAGGGCCAGCCGCACCTCCTGGGCGGCGGACAGCACGGTCTCGACGCGGCCCACGACGTCGGCGGTCGTCGCCGGCAGGGCCCGCGCCACCCGCTCGCGCAGCGCGGCGAACTCGGCGCGGGCCCACACCGGCCCTTGGACCAGCGCGTCCACGGCGGCGTCGGCGCAGTCGTCGAGCAGCGCGGCCAGCGGGCCGTCCGGGTTCGTTCCCAACGCCAGTCGGGTCCGCCGATCCATCTGGCGCTCAACAGCTTTGACCGGTGACGGCGCGCCGAGCCGCAGCAGCCTCCGGATGCCGGGTGACAGTGCCCGGTCCTGCTCGGCCGACGTTGCGAACACTCGCACGTCGACCGAGGATCCGGCGTCGACGAAGGCCGGATAGCCCTGCACCGCGCGCCCGCCCACCGTGCGCTCCACGACGCGCGGCAGTTGCTCCAGGTCATCCGGCCAGGCGCGCAAGCCGGTCCGCTCGAGGTCGCCGGCGACCGCGTCGGCGACGGC
>NZ_JBMIOP010000012.1:0-26056 GCF_049197365.1 Mycobacterium sp. THU-M104 | reverse complement strand
AACAGCACCTCGGTGGGGGTGTTGATGACGTTCTCGATCGGCTGCAGCGCAGGAGTGTTAACGAGATTTTCGGCTGTTTGTAGCGCGGCTGCCGGCGCGGTGTTGACGAGGTTCTCGATGGTCTGTAACGGCGAGACGTTCGCGGCTTCGACAGCGCCGTAGGCTGAGCCGCCGCCGGTGAGGGTTTGGACGAACTGGTGGTGAAACGCCGCCGCCTGGTCGGCGAGGGCCTGGAATTCCGTGCCGACGTCGCTGAACAGTCCCGCGATGGCCGTTGAAACCTCATCGCCGCCGGCCGCCAACACCGCTGTTGTGGGGCCGGCCGCCGCAGTCCTCGCGTCACCGATGGTCGAGCCGATCGTGGCGATTTCGGCCGCGGCCGAAGACACCTCGTCGGGGACTACGTACACAAACGACATTTGAATTCCCTTTCATGCCAAAGCAACTAGCGTGATCAGCTCCGCGCCACGGCGGTCAGTGATATCCCGCAATATCCCGGCCGGGCGGGAGTCGGCGTAGGATCGCCGCAACCCTATTCTACGTTATAACGACACGTTAATTCGAGCGGGATTAACAATTTGGGAAGTGTTCAGCCAATGTCGTCTCATGGTCCAAGCAGCCCAGCGCGCGGCGCGATGAGCAGGCGTGTTCTACGCGGCTTTAACCCCACCGAGTTCGTCGCTTTGCGTCTGCGCCGCGGGCTGACCGTGTCTGAGGTGGCGCGATTAGCCGACGTGGCCCACTCGACGGTTCACGCGTGGGAGGCAGGGACACGGACTCCGCAGGTCGATTTTCTGGTGCGGGTGATGGCACTACTGGACGCCCCAATCGCCGACGTCGTGACGATTGATCCTGAGGAGCGTTACCCCGGAGACTGGCGTGTGATCCGCGGGCTGACCCAGCCTCAGTTGGCGGCGTCGGCCGGCATTGCCACCAATACGCTGCGCGGGATCGAACGAGGCGACCAGGGCCTCACTGACACCAACGCAGCCACTTTGGCGCAGGTCCTGGATATCTCCGTCGAGCAGTACCGGGCCGCCTATCAACGTGCGCGCACCCGCCCGCCCGGGACGCCGGCCTGATCGACGGCGGCGTTGCGCCGGTTCCGTCAGGCATCATGTCTGTTTCTGGGCACCCGGGTGGCGGGGCCCGACACGCTGATGACAGCGCCCCCGGTGCTGGCCTTGTCTGGATGAGGCGAAAGTGTCAGTCCTATCGGCGATCATCGATGACATGGACGACATCGACGACATGGATGCCCAAGATCCCGAGGGTCCGCACGACCCACCGACTATCGAGGAACTCGCAACCCAACTCGAGGATCTCAAGGCGGCATTAGCGAAGGCGAAACGCTCGGTGGTCTGGGAGGCGGTCGCGTGTAGCGCAGTGATCGCGACCGTAGTGGCCCTGATCGTCGGCGCGGCCTGGACATTGTGGCCCGACCAAGGCCCAACCACGGCCGACGATAATCTCGATCAGTTATTGCGCCCCGGTCCGCACTGTTACAACAGCTCGGCGGAGATGGCCGCTGCACGGCAGCGCGCGCTGACTGCGATTGACCGCATCCGCTGGGAGAGGGACTTCACTCAACGCTTTGAGAGCGAGCACCATCAGCCAGCTCAAGAACCCGTCAGCATGATTCCTCCGAACGTCCCCGTCGAGCCGCCGCCCCCGCCACTGCCGATGATCCTCGGCCCCAAGGACCCGGGGGTGCCTGCATCCAGCGATCCGCACCTGTCGATCCGCGACGACCTGTGCTTCGGGATTCCGCGCCCAGTGGTGTGACCAGCGCATTCGACCCGGGCGGCTGGCTGCCCTTGCGCATCAGGCGGGCAGCGTGGCTCCGCTCGGAGGTGCTGGGTCAGCTGGATCCGGGACGATATCGGTCCTTGGCAGCCAAATGCCGGTTCCGGGCAGATACTCCTCGTACCCGTACGGGCCGAGTGCTCCGGGGGGTTTGAACTGCGCATGCGGAAAGTCGCTCGCCGGCACCCACGCACCGCTGCCTTTGCCCAGCTCGATATAGGGAACCATGTTTCCGTGGCTGTCGGCGACCGCGGCCGGGCCTAATGCCCCTGGCTGCAGGATCTTCAAACCGGGCAACTCATCTTCGCGCACGAAATTGCCTGAGCCGGGGCCAAGTTCGACCCAGCCAGGCCCGTATCCCGGCTGCGCGGGTCCCATTCCATTGGGTCCGCGGATGATCGGGAAGTGCAGCTTATCGCCAGGCTTCCAGTCGACGGCCTTGACGTCGGACGAGTCAGTCGCCGCCCCGCCAGCGATCGGCGGCGCAAGTTTCATCGACTCGGCCAACGACGACAGACCGCCGCTGCTGACCGCAGAGTGGTAGGTGGTCGCCGCCGACGTCGCCTGGGTCTGCTTGTAGGCCAGCTCCTGTGACTTCTGCTGTACCTCAGCGGCATTGGCGCCCCTACTGGACGAAAACCGCTCCAACGCGCTCTGCAGCTCCTGGCGGGCCTGCGCAAACTCCTGCGGGCTCGGTGTGCTGTGCTTAGCGGTCTCGAAACTGGTGGCCACGCTGCGCGCTTGGCTGGCCAGCATCTCGGCGTGATCACCCATTTGGGATAACCATTCACCGTGCAGGCGGGTATTTGCCCCGGCGCGCTGCTTACCGTCATGCCAGCTTACGTCGATTGCGTGGCCGGCCTGTGTGGTCGTGTCAGCCCCCTGGCGAAGTTCAGACGCCGCCTGCTGCCAATGGTTGGCGAACACGTGCAAGCTCGACGATCCTGGCCCCCCGTACAACGCTTGGGCGTGGGCTTCCCCAGGCAGCGGCGCCAGCGCGGCCGGCATTGGCGGAATCGCCGGCACGTCCGGTGAGGGAATATCCGGCAGTGGTATGAGCCCTGTGGCCATGCCCGGATCTGCCCCGTTGGCGATGCCCGCGGCGTTGAGGTCATCCTGAGCGGTCAGAAACGTGGCCGTGTTCGACACTGCCAACGCGCCGACTTCCCGTACCGCTGAGCCATGGGACAGCAGCGCTGCCAAGGCGGTCGATGCGGCGTTGAGTTGGCTCACCGCGGATAGCGACGTCATGTCTGCACCCGGAGGTTCGGCGGCTGCCGGCGCGTGGGCCTGCGCCGTCCCCGACAACTGGCGAGCTGCAGCGCTCAGCCCCTCGGCGTCGACATGAATGGGCATCGGTTACCCCCTTTCGGAGCTCTGTGGCTCGCGTCTGGCTCGCCATAGACCACGTTCATGCTAGTTGCGATGGTCGCCGGTGCCGGCCGCCTGTTGTGTTATGAGACCTGTGCGAGTGGTTCTTCGCGCAGAACTTGCGCGCTCGCATCGACAATCTTGCCGACTGTGTGGTGGTGTATGTCCAGGCGGCGCCCGATGTCTCGGTTCGGTAGATTCATCTCGTAGCTCATCTTCAGAACCGACGAAACCTGATCGGCATCAACGTCTTTGAGTGTGATGAGCTGCATAACCTTGTCGGTGAGGTCGTCGTATTGCAACGACGATCCCGAAGGGATGCGGTCGCGGGCTGGCGCAGGGGCCGCGGCAAGCGTCGAGCTGTGTTGTCCTTGCAGGGCGCTGTGCGCGGTGTTCGGCGCGGGCGCCGACGGACCCGGATTCGCCGCCGCCCGCGGCTCTTGGGCTTTCTGCTCGGTCTTGATGCGGCGCACCCGCAACAGGATCGTCAGTCCGTGGATCGACACCACCACGGCGACCGGCGCGACAGCCCCGACCACCGCCCGCAGCGTCCAGGGCAGCTCTTGTCGGGGCGGCAAGATTGCGTGCAAATCATTGCCGACGATGCTGACCAGTAAGCCGCCCAGCAAGACGGCCCAAAAGAAGCGTCGTTCACGGCGATCGTGCATGCACACCACCACACCTAATGTGGCCAGCAGTGTGGCTCCATCAACGGTGCATGGCCATAGCCAGGCTTGCCCCGCGGGCACGTGGCCCCGGGTGGCCACGTCGGCGAGAGCGGTGAAACTCAGCCTGAAGCTGGCCGCCCCGACGAAGATGGCCATCATCACAGCGGCGACGCGGATGAGCAGCACTGCCCAGGGGTGCACTCGGATGCTGTCTGCCATGGCCGATGATGTCCTTTCCCGAATCCGTACAAAATGGGGTACAAGAATTAGCTGCGGTGCCCGGCTAGGTTGGCTAGCGGCGGGTGAGAGTGCCCGCCGCGGTCCCCTTCGTCAGCTGGCCTGGTGTCTGCTGCCGTCATCGCTGCGCATACACCTCAACGCCGCCTGGCTGCGCGGAACGGCGGTCACGGCCCGCGGCGCGGCGGCGCGTAAAAAGCGGCGACCGTTGAGGGATGAGCAGCGCGAGACCTGCTGCGATGCTGTCGCTAGCGCCTGCGAGTTCGCGGAGGTACTCCCCTAGCCCGGGGATGTCGTCGGGCACCAACGCCGCTAGTGCGACCGCCAGCGCCTGCAGCTCGTAGCGCGGCATCTGCTGCAGTTCGCGCCAGACGGCGACCGGCGAGGATTCGCCGTGCACGTCACCGACGACCGCCATCGCCCGCTCAAACACACTCTCGCACTGCTTGATCCGGTAACCGCGGCTGCAGAACGCGACAGGCAGCCCCTCAACGTCGAGGAGATACCTGATCTCTGCCGCGACCGCCGACTTCACCCCGTCGAGCAGCAGCGCCGCCCGCACGACGGCCTGATCAGTCCACAAGTCATCTCCGGATCGATTCGCCGCCACCCAGCCGTCCTCGATGAATTCGTCGCGGTGCCAGCGCAGGATGGTCACCAGCGAACCTGTGCTGATGCCGAAAAATGCTGCCACATCGGCGATTGTTGGGGCTTTGGCCAAACGTTCGGCCTGTCCGACACGAAGCTCGTCGAGCACATCAACCCTGCTGGCAAGCTTGTCGCGCCGCTGGCGCGCGCGACGCCGAGCTTGTTGCCGGGCCTCTCTCCGCAACGCCTCGCGGTCCTCGGCCTCACGGTCTTCCCGATCGCGGATGTCGACGTCGGGGTCAAAAAGCGCAGTCATTGAGAATCTCCTTTTGTTGTTGACGGTTTTTTGGCCGCGCGATCGTGTCTTAGGACATTGGTGACGGCAGATCCGGCATGTCCTCGTCGGTACGCCAGTTCCACACCGGCAGCCCGGCGAGCGACGCATCGCCATCGGCTTCACACCCGGCAGGACGGTCGATGAAAGCGGCTATCGCCGGCGTGGTGTCGGTGAAAACCAGCGAGGCCAGCGCGGTGGCGCTGCCGTTATACGACAACACTTTCCGAAACGAGCGTTCCTCGTCGATCGCGGTCATCAGCAGGGTGCGGTCGGCGTCGCCGCTGAACGGTAGCCAGTTTCGGTCGGTTGTCATCAGCGACAGTTGTTCGACGTTGGCGTATCCGGCCGCCGACACCGAGAAGGTGCAGATCGCTACCAGCCGCACGTCGCCAGCGGCGGCCATCTGCCACAGCTCGAGTTCGGTGGCGAACCGCTTGGTGAGCCTTCGGTGCAGGTCTTGATCGAGGAACCAGGGGTGCCCAGGCTGATGGCGGACTTGCATTTTGAATCCATGACTGGCCGGCTCGATTGCCTTGATCTCGCCCACCCCGATCAGTAATTTGGTGGGCTTTCCCGGCTGACGTCGCGCCGGTGCCCATGCCTTAATCCGGTGCTGCTCGATTTCGGTTTTGCGGTCGGCCGAAAACGGTTCGGGCACAAATAAAGACATGGACAGGGGGTTCTTGCGGACAAGTTTGCCGTCCACGGCTGCGCGCAGACGCTGGTAGACGACCCCCCACGGGCGATGTCCAGCGAAACCCGCATGCCAAGTAGTCAGTTCCGCCTCATCCCACAGGTAGTGCAGCACAGCACGCAGCGACAGCTTGTTGCCATCAGCTTCAACGCTGTGTGACGAGGAATCGGAAGGTTCAGGCGCAGCCCGATTTCCGGCCTTCGACAGTGAAAACCCCAGCCGCAGAGCCGTTGTGCCATCGGCAGGGTTGTCGACGATAGACCGCTCAGCCACAGCTCCGTAACCGGACAGCTCGCCCGGCGGCAGCCAGGAGCGACACCGATGATCATGCGCGGCCGCCGTGCCGGGCATCCGTTTGACAATAAGGTCGTGTCCGGCCGCGGCGATATACATCTGCACCCCCGGCGGCTGGCACAAGCACAGCGGCCGCAGCCGCGCAGCTTTCGCTCGACTCAGCAGCTGCTGGGCCGCCGGGGCGTGCACATCGTCAACAACGCTGCCGGCGACGTCGAACGTGCTCGGTATCGTCATGGCCATCGCTCCTGTTCCCTTAACCGATGCGTCAAGCCGGTTCCTCGAAGCCGAGAGCTGCCTGTCTGAGGCGGCTTTTCAGCGTGAGGTCCAGGTAGTCGCAGTTGAGATCGATGCCGATGTAGCGGCGGCCGGTGCGTTGCGCCGCCAGTCCCGTGGTGCCGCTGCCGTTGAACGGGTCCAGCACTGTGCCGCCCGGTTTGCAACCGGCCAGGATGCACCGTTGCGCCAACGCGGGCGGAAAGACCGCGAAATGCGCGCCCGGGTAGGGCTGTGTGGGCAGCGTCCACACATCGCCGGGATTGCGTCCACCCAGATGTTGGCTGCTGTGGCGCTCACCGCCCGCATCCATGTGTGGCTGCGGGGCGTGCAGACCGTGCCATGTCCGACCGGGGCGGTGCTGCGGCCGCCGGCCAGGGATCGCGTCGAAGTCCCGGTCCCACGTCAGCGCGCTTTTGCGGGTCGTGGTTGCCGGCTCCCGGATCGGGTCGAGGTCGAACCAATACTTCGGACGTTTAGCGAACAAGAACACGGTCTCGTAGCGGCCAGATAGCCTGTCGCGCACTGATTCTGGCATCGCGTTGGGCTTGTGCCAGACGATCGCGTTGCGAAGCAGCCAGCCATCGTCTTGCAGCGCGAACGCAACCCGCCAGGGAATACCGAATAGATTCTTCGCGGGCGGTCCACCGATCTTGACCGAGCCGGTGCGCCTCGACTTTGGTAAGGCCTGCGCACCACGGTATTGGGTGTGTAGATCAGCGTGTTTGGGATCGTGGCCCTGGTTTCCCCACGATCCGGCATAGCTGTCCCCGAGGTTGAGCCACAGCGTGCCATCGTCGGCCAGCACCCGGCGCAGCTCGCAGAACACCAGTCGCAGATGCGCTACGTATGCGAGCACATTGGGCTCCAGACCCAGGCAGCACTGCATCGCAGGAACGGTCACCTCAGGCACGCCGCTCATAGGCGTAAAGGTCGCCTCGGGCCAGTCCGTCGGCGCAACGCCGTAGTCGCGTAATGCGTAGTATGGCGGGCTCGTGACGATGCAGTTGGCCGCGCCGGTCTCCATCTGGGCGGCGATATCCAGTGCCGTACCGTGGTGCAGCGTCACCTGGTCGTCGTGGTAATACGCAGACATCGTCGTCACCAGCTCGGCCGTGTGCTGCAACGAGTCTGCGCAGATCGCGCGGTGAGTAGGCTACGCCGAACCAGTACCGACCAAGGCGTGGGCCGGATACCGACGAAGCCGCGGCCCCAGGTGCGGTCGGCAAGGCGATGCGGGTGTGCGAACACCCAGTGATAGACAGCGACGTCGTCGCGGCCTCGTGGCTGGCCCCATGGGCGGCAGCATCCGCGTGCGCGGTGGACGTCCACCAGCGCGGCGGCCCCCAGCCAGCCTTGCTGATTGGTATGCCAACGCGCGTCCAGTCCGACCCGTTCGGCGGCGGTGATGCCCGCGTTGTCGATACGGGTGCCGCCGTAGATCAGCACCGGGCCCCTGTAGTCGGTGGACCACGTCCTGTTCTCAATCGTTTTGCCGCTCAGCGTTTCTGGAACGAGTAGAAGCGACGCCCACGGGCGGCGCAAAGTCAGGCCCATGGCGCGTCCTTGAGCCGCATACGGGTTTCGCGGAGGGTTGGCCAGGTCAAGCAGCACGTCTCGATGGCATCCGGGGTCGCCCAGCGCGCACGTGCAGGCCAGGTCTCGGCCGCCGATCGCGCTGATCTGGGCGAGCTTGTGCGGTTGGCCGGCGAGGGTGACCGCGTACTTGATCATCGCGCCGACGCGTTGGTCCTCACTCATGGCCGGTGTGTGGAACGGGTTGGCGAATAGGGTTGCGGCGCTGACCGATACCGCCCCTCGCGGCGGTGGCGCGCCTGCGCGCTGCATGCGGGGCTGAGGGGCCAGATCGGTGACGGTGTGCGCCCAGGGCGCGGGGTGCGCCTGGGTGTCGGTCATCGTCATGGTGGTCCTCCCTGTCGGTGGCATCGCGAGATCGTGTGTCGTTAGGGGCTGGGCGTGATGCGCCGCGGCGGCTGCTCACCGGGCGCTGGTGGCGTCGAATCGCTAGGTTTTTGTGCCCGCTCGCTGCCGCCGTTCCCCTGTGGAGGGGCTTGCTGTGTGGGCGGCGTTGCAGCAGCCGACCCCGAGCGCCCAGGGGCATGTCCGTTCGAGGTGTCGCGGTGGTGGCGCCTCGCGCCGGCGGCGTGGTGCGCCAGCGACGCCGCGGCCGCCGCAGGCAGCGCGACCTCTGGCGCGGCCACCTCGGCGGCGGTGCGTGCCGCCGCAGCCCGGCCTGCGCCACTGGCCGCCGGTGCTGGCGTCGTGGGGACGGGCGCGGGTGACGATGGTTTGCTTGGCTGCCCGCCGCCGCTTCCCGGGCCGCCACTGCCCGGGCGTGATGGGGTCGGCCCGGGTGCGTTGCCTGCGTGCGGACCGCCGCCGGTGCGGCCGGGTCCGGTGGTCGGTGGATGTCCCTTGCGGCCCGGGGGTTTGAGCCCGGGTCCACCGTGTTCGCCTTGGCCTTGTCCTTGGGCTTGGTTGGTCCGCCGCTTCTTGAGGTCTTTGAGGCGGCTGCCAGCCCTATGAATCGCCCGCGCACCGGAGTCGATGTCATAGGCCGTGCGGGCCGTCCCGCGCGCGAGGCGATAGCCGCCTCGCAGTACCCGCACCGGGCCCGGGATGCCGTGGTCGCCGAAGGCGCGTAGGAGAGCAAAGCGGAAGGCCAGCGCACCGACGACGGCCAGCAGCATCATTACCAGAACTTTGGCCAGCGGCGCCGTCATGCCGATCGTTCCGGGCAGTGTGCCGCGTGTGACCCCGGCCAGGATCAACACCAAGATCCCCAGCCCGACGGTCGCGGCCATCATCTCGGCGCCGTGTAGCAGCACCCGGACGGCTGCTTTCTTCGCGAATTGCCGTGCAGGGCCGGGGAATGCGGCCGCTGCGGCGGCCGGCACCACGATGAACACATTCCAGAAGGCTTTGAACCCGACCCGAAACGCTTCCACGCCCATGTAGTCCAGAGCGAACAGAATGACCAGCACACAGCAGTTACCGATGAAAAACAGCCCCGCGGTGCTGGCATCCAGATGCAGAGCATGGTTATAGGCTTGCGGAGCGCACCCCCTGATGGCCTGCGCCGCATCGGTGCCGCGCAGCAGTGCACCAGTGTAGACGGAGCTGCAGCCGGGGATGTCGTCGATCAGTTGCCCGAAATTGACCAGCTCCACCAGGTCTCGAACCAAAACGTCGACCATCCACGACGTCAGCGTGTCTAACTGCGCGCTCGTTCCGCCGCCCGTGATCGGCCCATTGTGGTAAACACCTTGCGCCAGGGAAAATCCGAGCGATCGGCCCATCCCCAAAATGCCGTGGTCGCTGACAAGGTCGCCAGCGGGGTCGCGCAGAAACACCCAAAACAGCACCAGAGCGACAACGCCGCCCAGGATTATGCCGACGCCCGAGCCGAAACCTGTTGTCAAGCAGACAATTCCCCCGACAACGACGGACACCAAGATGCCGCCCTCCAGCAGGTGCATCCGCTGGATCATCGCCTTCATGGTCGCCACAAGCGGCTCTGCGATCGCGCCCAGCCATGCCAGCCACAACACGCCGAGCGCGAACTTGATTAACCAGATTCCGATCGCGCACACACCGATCAGAAACGCTGTCTCCCACGCCAATAGGAAATGCAGTTGGGCATAGGTGATGGAGGTATCCAGCGACGACATGATCGCCGGCCCCCACGACTGCGGGCTGACCCCGAATTCTGGGCCGTTGGCGCCAACCATCTCCATCAACGGCGGCAGCGACACGAAATGCTGGCCGATCGGCACGCCGTCACTGTCATGTAACCCGGTGAATGACCACGCCGCACCCAACGTATCGGCGGTGGCCACCGGCGCAGTCGCGACCGCCGTTAGCGACGCACCCCAAATCGTCTGCAGGATGAACCACAAGCGCCGTGTCCGGGGCCGCGTATAAAGCCAGCAGGCAACAAGTTCTCTCATGCCGCCCACTGCCCCTGTGCGTCCATGTCGCGGGTGTCGAACGCGGCCCTGAGTTCTGGCTGCACCCGCTGCAGCAGGTTCACCAGCCCGACTCGGCCCAAGTCGTCGAACAGGTAGGCCAATCCACGGCCGGGCTGAATTTGGGTCTGCAGAACCTCGGGGTATTCGTCGGGGTCGATGCCGAGGCGCTTGAACGACGCTTTGGCGTAGTCGCGTTCAGTGGGCTTGAACGGCGTGATGACCCGCATCGGCAAGTTCTGGATCCCGATACCGTCAAAATGCTCGACGTACTGGGAAATAGCCAGCAGCCCGTAACGCTCCTTGCGGCCCTGCAGCCCCATCCGCTCGGCGTCTTTGCGGCCAACCGGGGAGGCGAAATATTCGCGGGCTTCCTCGGTGACCAGAAAGCCAAACGCCCCAGGGCGTCGGTTTGCGCCGGTGTAGGACAGCCGGGTCAGCGAGGCGATCATGCCGTAGATCGCCAAACCCGCACGGGCACGCGGAGATTGCCGCTTGTACAGGTGCAGCTCGTCAGTCTCAGAGGTGGTCGGCAACTCTTGGCCCGCCATATGCCAAATCACTGCGTCTCGCTCGCCGATCGGCGGCGCCGGTAGTGACTCGTCGAACATCGCCCGTAGATAGTCTTTTTCGGAGAAATAGATCAAGCTGTCTGCGAGTTCCTCGTACTCGGCGTACGCCTTTCGATCAAGGTTCTTGAAGTAGCGCACCAGGCCACCGAGACTGTGAGCCACGCCGTCATCGCGTCGCAGCAGGCGACCCAACTGGCGCGCAGGCGGGGACACCGCGTCCATTCCCATCATCGGCAGCAGGTGATCCAGGGTGTGCTCGACGGCCTGTTCTCGTGGAAAGATTTTCAGGCCATCCAGCGACCATCGACTGGTATAGGGACTGATCACTAAGACGCGGTCACCGTGATGCGCCAGGGCGCGAATCCACTCCCCGCTGGGATCAATGATCGAGGCTTGGTGACCGCGCTTCAACAACGCATCCGTTACACCTTTGCACGACTCAGACTTTCCGCCTCCCGGGGCACCCAGCCACAGCATGCCCGGCGCGCCGCGGCGGTCTTTGAAGCCCTCGAAGTCCAGCAGCACCGGCCGCCGCCGGCGCGTCGCCAGGTTTTCAGCGAACAAGATACCGGTGTCGTGTCCCAGCGGTGAAGACGCCAGCGGGGCGTAGCGTGCCCACTGCTCGGTGGTGGTGGGCTGCTTGAATTGGCTACGCGGGGCATTGGTTTCACTGCCGGGCTGCCCGATTTGCCACAGCGCCGACTGCGCACCGCACCGTGCCGACAACACGGTGCCTAACTCTTCAGCGAAGTGCGTTCTGAGTTGTTGCACAGCGTCGGTGAGGGCCGCGCCGGTCGAGGCCCCCACCGCCAGCACCGTTGTGGAATGCACGCCGCGTTCGAGCTGGCTTGCGCTCAGCGCTTCCTCGTACTCCTCGCCGCAGGCATAGCGTCGCACGAGATCGGCGTCACGCGCTCCCGATGTCTGAAACGACTGATCATCGAGGTTGCGTTGCGCGCGTTCCACCGCGGCCAGCTCCCGCTCCCGGGGCACCGCTGCGACGTGCTGATACCAGTCGACGTCGGCGTCGATGTCGACGTCGTAGGCCGATTGCAGGATCTCTGCGCCCGGGAAACTCAGCCCGCCCCTGGGTAACTCGGCGACCGCCAACATCGTTTGATAGCTCGCACCGGCCGGGCCTCGCAACACCAGCAGCGGGGCGAACGACGGCCACCAGCGCCGCCACCACCAGCGATGCTGTTTGCGGGTCTGCTGGTCACCCTCGTCGAACTCGACGGGCATCATCGACGCGAAATCATCAGGACCCAGGCGCCGAGGTCCTCCCCGTCCGTGCGGAAAAGGCCGGTTTCGTGCGCCGAGGGTCCAGTGCCGTTCGTAGAGCCACAAAATCTGCTGGGGCGTGGCCGGTGTCGGCACGAATTGTGCCGGGATTTTCCCTTGGACCTGGGCCGCGAGGTCGCGAAGCGCCTCAAGACTGTCGGGGGCATCCTGGTCGCGGCCAATGATGGTCGAGGTCAACTTGGCCAGACCACCGGCCGCGGTGCGTCCCTGCAGCCCGGCATCGAGGGGAACACGCACGCCGAACACCGGCTCGTAGAACGGATTTTCGTTGACGTAGTCTGCCCACTGGCGAACTTCGCGCAGCCACCGCGGTTGGTCTTCACGGCCGGCCAGCATCCGCTGCAGCAACCGATTCGGGTCGACTTTGGGTGACATTCCCCAGAACACGGCCCCGGAAGGAAGTTGACGCACCAGCGGGCGGTGTTCTGCTGCCTTGACCCTTCTTAGGTCGAAAGGCTGCATGCCGCTCGCCTGTTCAGCCAGAATGAAGTCCGCGTAGACACCGCCTTTGGTGAAGACCAGATTGTCGATGACGGCCTTGGGAGGTGACTTCCACGGGTCACCCTTGCCCGCGATGTCGGCACGCGACTGCGTGCCGATGAAGCAGTTCAACAGCCACAGCAGCCGGTAGCGTGGTGTTGGCCTGCTGATGGGGATTTGGCGGGCCAGGTAGGTGAGCCCTGCGGTGACCAGCACCCCATACATGCAGATCCATCGCGCATATCCGGCATCGAACCACTGGTACATCGCCCAGCCAGTGGTGCCGGCGCCGATGATGGCCGCCGCGCCATCCCAGGCACCCCACGGACCGAGCCAAATCCTGGTGTGATTATCCAGGTAGCCCAAGCGAATCGGGAAATTGAGCACGTCGGCGAACGACTTCGCCGTCAGTTGCTCTCGCTGTTCTGCCATGTCATAGACCCCCTGCAAGTGCTGCTGTGCAGCCTCGCTGCTTTACCCGCCGTATCCGCCGGACATGATGCCGTTGCCGTGCTTGTTGACGGTCTCGTGGAACGACACGGTCAACCCGACCGCTCCCAGCGCCAGCGCGCCCAGCGCGATGGCGCCGATCAGCTTGCCGGCGGCGTGCGCGAATCCCTTGTGGATACCGAAGATCGCGCCGCCAATCCCGGAGATGATCAACGCGATGGCGCCCGGGAAGCGAAAGTCGTTAAAGAATGAGGGGACGGCGGTCAACAGGTCGCCGGCGGCAAGTGTGGTGGCAATCATGGTTGTGCGCTCCGTTCGTTAGTGATGTTGTTGGGGTGGTTAATTCGATGGCCGAGGTGTGGTGGGCACGACCGGGACCAGTTCGTCGTCAGTGGATAAGACCGGTGCGCGGTTGATGCCCGCCACCGACCAATGCCCACCGACGCCCCGCAGCGTCAAGGGATAGCTCATCGCCACGTTGGCGTACTGCGAGGTTTGCGCGGTGACCTGTGCCAGCACCTGGACGGTTTGGCCGTCGGCGGGCTGCGCGGCCACCGGAGCGGTCGCCGTTACCGCCGTCACGATGGGCAGCGGGTTGCCATTCTCGTCCCTGCGGGCCAAATAAGGTGCACCAAGACCTGTGAGCATGGAATCCGTTGTCACATAGCGGGCGACGTCGCCAGTCCCGGTCAAGTAGGCGGACAGAAACCCGGAGGTCACCTGAAATGCCGGATCAGCCGGCGCCAGCGTGGTGGGGTAGGCCTGCTTGAGATCAGCGCCAGGTCCGGGGCCTTGCACCTGGAACGGTAGGCCTGTTGCACGCGCACCGAACCGCGACCACAACACCGGCACCCGGTAGAGCGCTCGCGTCGGCGTCGCCGACTCATAGGGCCGTTCGTTGACACCGACGACCACCGAAAACACCTCAGCGGCATCGCCTTTGCCCGCGCTCCCCTCGAATGTGACCGCCACAACCGTCGGGGCTCCGATCACCACCGCCGGCGTCGACGGTAGATGCAGATCGGAGACGTTCAGTGATGCGAACTGAGTCAACGCACCCGCCGTCGCACTGGTCGCGGTCAGCCACGTGGTCACGTAGTCTTCGGCCAGCGCGGACACCACAGCGGACTTGTTCACCACCACCCGGGCCGGCGCCACCACATCGGTTGGCTCACCAAACATGAACTGCCACAACGTGTGCAGTCCACTCAATGCCGCCAGCACGATCAGCGCGACGGTTGCGACCCGACGCGTGGTCGCCGACGTCGACGATACCCGTCCCTGCCACGTCCTGTTCAGCTTCATCGCTGCCCCGCCGCATACTCAGCGACTGCGTCGCGCATCACGACCGCGACACTGCCGCGCTGGCGCCGCTCCATGGCCGAGGCGCTCTTGACCCATTCGCCCAGCGTGGAATCCACCGCAGCGACAGCCTCGACGGCCGCCCGCCAGCCCCCGTCGTGATCGTCGCCGCCCAGTTGGCGCACCGTGTGCTCAAGCCATGCCAACGGCTGAGGCTGCTGGGAGGCGGTGTAGACCAGCGCCGTCAAAGGCCGCTGGGCCACCTCGCGCCACAGCATGTCGTGATCGACACTGCGGGGCACGCCCACTAAGCGGGGGACATCGCACGTCCTGGCGGCCAGGATGCTGTCCGCGAAGTCGAACGCTTCGCCGGTGGAGGTGACCGGAAGGACCGCCGCAACCCGTTGGGCCCGCTGTGGCCGTGCTGTCAGCACCGTGCGGGCCCACAGCGCGATTGCCGCGGCCGCGATCACCAGCACGGCGACCATTACGCCCCACGACATCGAGGCCGTCACAAGCTGAGCCGTATGCAAAAACGTATCTCCGAACATGGTTAAACCGCCTCGTGCCCAAGAATTTTCAAGGAACTGATCGCGAACGTCGCGTCTACCGGGTCGGAGCCGTCGCCACTGCCGCGGGCCGACCCCTCCAGCGGCGCCGTCGACGTCGGCGGCGGGGTTCCGGGGTCACCGAACAGGCCCGGCAAAACACCAGGTGCTGGGGTTCGCGGAGTCGTCGCCGGGTCTGCTGGCGGGCGTGAGGTATAACGGATCAGCATCCGAATACGCGAGGCCAGAACTCGTTTGATCGGCTGCACCGCGTCGCCGTGAACGTTTTGGGTGTTCTGTGTGACGATGGGAATGCTCGGGTCGTCGGGAAACGAATACTGAACGATTGTCACGACGCGGTGCTGCGACCATTGCGACACCCCGCTTGCGTCGAGGCCGGTCCAGCCCGGGGTCAGGGAGATCGCGGTGATCACGTAGGTGCGGCCCAGGTCGATCGAGATCACCTGCCCGTCACCGCCGCCGCGGACACACACAAACGCGTTGTGCGGATCCATGCCCGACATCGTCTGCGCCGGAGTCGATCCCTCCGCGCAGCTACCCTGCGCATCTGCGGTGTAGGGAAGTGATCGATCCACCCCTGGCCCAGCCGACGCCGGCGCCGTCGGAGATGGCCTGGCCGCGGCGACCGCTTGCGGTTCGCTCAGCGACCCCACTGGTGGGGGCCCCGGCTGGGAATCGTGGGAGTAGAACATGATCGCCCCGACCAAAGCGGCGACGACGCCGCCCGCAACCAGACTGCCGAACCCCCACAGGATCTTGTGGTCGAAGCGCCCGGGGACGGCGACCTTGTCATCAGGGCCAGCCGGGGCTGCGTCAGCGACCGGCTCGGCAGCGACGTCGTCCTCAGACATCAACGCGGCGACATCCACCTCGCCGATGTCGTCGTCGCCGATGGGCACCTGGTCCTGGCCATAGCTGTTCAGGGCCTGGCCCCACTGCTCATCGGTGATCACGTCCTCGGTGCTCATCGCAGCACCCCGTGGGTGGTGATACGCGCGCAGATGTTCGATGGTCGGCGGCGCTGTACCAGCCGGTACTGGTCACGGCCGCCGTGGTCCAGCACCGGCTGTGCAGCGACCGGCCCGACCCACACCCCCGGCCAGCACGCGGCTGCCGGCGGCACCATGTGAACAGCTGGCGGCGCCATATAGGTGTTCCCGTATTGCTTACTCTCTTGAAGGAGCGCGCCCGGCGCGCCCGCCGGGCTACCACGCCTTCCCGGTGCGGTCCGGGGACCCGCGCAATGAGCGATTACCGCGACTAAACCGCATATGAACAGCATATATAGGATGAATAGCCCCGCAGGGACCATGGTCGTCACCCCTTCCTCAACTGCCTAGAGACAATGCGGTCAACAACAGTTACTCTCACCTCTATGGGTGTTGATCATGGCACAGGAAAGCACAAACAACAACAGGTGAACACAGATGCGTCACATAACGCCTGATCGGTACGACGAACTGCGCCGCGAATGGATCGCCGAGCACGCCGGCATCTGGAACATGCAGAAGCGTCGCGCAGAGCTGCTCAACCGCCAGATCCGCAAGCGGATCCGCATGTCCGCCGCAGCGCGCCCAAATCCGTACGACGACAACGTGATTCATCCGCATTGGGCGCGTAACGGGTCGACGGTGGACATCATCGTGGAGCGCATCGTCGTCGGGCTCTGCGCGCTGCTTGCCCCCGTCGGCTGGCTCGCCGGCCGGCTGCTCTACGAGTACCTCGTGCAGTTCATTCCAGGCCGGTTACGGGCCTACCCGATCCCGGCCCTGTTCGCGGCCGCCGCCGGGATCGGTACCTTGACCGCACTGCTCTACAGCCCCGATGACAGCCTGATCGGCACCATCGCGCCGCCGTACGTGCTGGCCCAAATCCCGGCCACCTTCGCCGCGGCCGGCATCTACGGAATCCTCAACGGCTGGTTAGCCATTGACGGCTCGGCAAGCTGGTGGCCCCTCACTCCGGCGCCGCTGCCGGTCGACCTGACCATCCCCATGGGCCCTGACGACTTGACCGCGCCGCCGGTGTTCGACACCGACGACCCGCACCCGCCGGTCGACATGACCCCGCTGACACAGATCACACAGTCGCTGCAGTCACTGCACCTGGTCCGCGCCACCGCGGCGGTCTGCGCGATCGGGACCGCATGGATGATCGGCGCTGTGGGCGTCGGGATCAAAGACGCCGTCGAGCACACCGTGTCCTCACCTGCCTGGTCCTCACCATCGCAACTGCACTAAGCGCGCGCTACCACGTCCATCCAGGTAAGGCTTCCAAGCGTGCGGACTGGCGGGCGCCGAGCTTGCGCCGCCGCGAAGGTTGGCGCATTTCGTGGACCCACAGCCCCAGAGCGATCCCGTCAGGGGTGCAGTAGTCCTTGGGTGGTGTGGCGTGCCCATGTTGTGCCGCATACGCCACCAGTGCAGCGAAGCTGGTCTCCCAAGTCGATTTCTGGCGGTATTCCCATGACCAGCCCGGTAACTCCTCCAGCTGCCGGCGTTGCTCAACGCTGAGCCGGTTACGCCGGGCTGGCCTGCGCACACTGACCACGGCTTGATTCAGCTTGACCAGTTCGGGACGTGTCGGGTCCCGCGGCGGGTAGGCGTGGTCGTGCTCGGCGGCGAAGGCCCGCAGCGCGGTGATGAACTCCTCCCACTGCGCCTCGCTAGCGTTCCACGTCCACCCCGGCAACGCCTCGAGCTGCTTGCGCCGCTCCTCGGTCAACTTGCCCCGCCGGCGCCGCTGATCAGACACCCAACGTCCCAGTTGAAACCCGGAGTCGGTCGTGTAGGACTGCGGAGGTCGGGCACGACCCGTGCGCGCCGCGTAGTCGCGCAGGGCGGCGAAGTTGTCGTCCCAGCCGGTGTCGAGCGGATTCCACGTCCAGCCAGGCAGCGCCGCGAGGCGCCGCGCTCGCATGGCATCAAGATCGCCCCTGTGATACAGCGACCGCTGCCTTTGCATCCAGTTCGCTAAGGCGGTACGCGGCCGAACACGAAGCTCGCCGGTGCGATCGATGTGTTCGGCGAGCTCATTGAACGCGTCTTCCCATCGGGTATCTGTGCGCGTCCACGTCCAACCCGGAAGAGTTTCAAACCGTGCGCGGCGCTTCATCGACAACGGATCTTTGCGCAGAGTCCGCCGCTGATTGCTGATCCACGCCGCCAACCGCAACCCCTCAGCGCTGCGATAGCTGAACGGCGGGAAGGGATGCCCGTGTTTGGCGGCGAACTGTTGCAGCGCAGCGAAATTCTGTTCCCAACGCGCCTCGGTGAGGTTCCACGACCAACCCGGCAGCGCTTCGAGTCGTTCGATCCGTTCGGCCAGCAGCCGACCGCGCGCATACAGGCCACGCTGATGCTGAATCCACGTTCCCAGCGCGCTGCCGGTTTCGCTGCGATCTTTCCTCGCTATGTTGCAGTGCCCGTGCTGGTTGGCGAATCGCTTAAGGCTGCAATAGTTTTCCTCCCACTGGCGCGTCAAGGCATCGACAGTGTGAATGCTAAACGCCTGGAAAAACTGCTTGATCATTCGTCGTGAAAGCGTGGTAGGCACATAGATATCGAGGATGTCGCTTTTGACGTTCTCCTGCTCGCCAAGATCGGGGTCGGCCAGCTGTTCGCGGACCGCAGCCAGGTCTCGACTCAAACTGGGGTCATGGCTTTGCAGCGCCTTGAGGACCTGGCGCGTGCGGCGAAATTCGCTGACATCGATCACCGTTTCCGCGTCCTGGCTATCATCGACGGTCACCGCCAGCACGATCAGTGCAGGCCGATCGTGGTGAGGGTTCTTGCGGATAGCGCGCCCGACCGCCTGGGCCACGTCAACCTCCGACGCTCTGGGTTCGGCGAAGAAAACCGCATCCAGGGCGGGAATGTTGATCCCTTCGGTCAGACACCGCGCGTTGGTGACGACGTTCCACTGGTCGACGCCGGGCACCGCCAGTGTTTGCGTGGCGGCAAGTCGATCGCGCAGCGTGGTGGTGCCGTCGATGTGCCTGATCGCCGCCGCTCGCCCGTCGGGGTTCAAACCTTGCGCGGTCAGTAGCGTGTGAACGCGCGCGAAGGTGGTCGCAAACTCTGCGCTGGCCGCTATCGTGTTGTGAAACGCCAGCACACTGGACAATTGGTAGTCCGCCGCGGCCTGGGTCAAAGCGATCGCAGCCGCCACATGATCGGCGCGCGCCACGCTGTCGTCGCCGGCGGCCAGGCTAACGAGCCGCAAGTCTTTGAGCGCGGCCGCGACCGCACTGTCCGACACGGCAATCACCGCGACCTTGAACGGCGACAGGATGCCCTGCTCGATCGCGTCGCGCGCCGGCAGGGTGAACACCTGCGGGCCGTAAAGGTCGGCATCGTCCATTGACGCCACCGTGCGCCGTCGCGGCTTGCCGGCCCGCGTGCGTGGTCCGCTGTGGACCTTCGGGGTTGCCGTGTAGAACAGGCGATGCTGCGACGGGATCTTCCGCGAATCCAGCGCCGCGGCAAAGGGTTTCCCCTGCAGGCCCGCGGTCCGATGCGCCTCATCGAACACCGCAACCGACCACGGCTCCATACCATGCTCGGTGTGGGCAGCGGCGATCACCGCCAACGACTGGTAGGTGCAGAACGCGACACCCACACCCGTTAGCCCGGCCCGCCACGCAGCCACCCGTTGTGGTGATGTCGTGGACCCGATAGACAGTTCGTCGCTGTGGATGTCTTCGGTGTCGCGCAAGTGCGCTGAACACACACCCAGCGCGGCGAAGTCAAACCGGGCTTGCTGTTGCCAAGTCCGATAGGTTTGTTCGAGCAACCCCAGCGTCGGGAACGTCACCAGCACTGCGCCGGGCCGGCCATCGAGCAGCTTGGCCACGGCGTGCACGGCCATCAAAGTCTTGCCGGTGCCGCAGGCCGCCACAATCAGCGCCCGTTCCTGGCGTGCGTCCACGACATCAACCGCGGCCCGCTGATAACGGCGCAGACGTAGGCGCCGCGGACGGCGTCCACCCTGGTCAGCCATCACCCAACCGCCGGCTCACCGTCGCGCCGGCGGCCCCGATGCCCGCACTGAGCTCCACGATGCACATCTGAGGATTCTGCCCGTTCTGCGCACCGTCACGGGCCACCCGTCGGCGCCGATCCTTCGGCGAAATCCGCGTCGAACTGCGCCCGCACCGCAGCGACCACGTTCGGCGCGTCGCCGGCATCGATTCGCAGCGACAGCTCCCGGTTCTCAGTAAGGCTCATCGTCGACAGGTTGTGGCTGCCGATCAGCACCGAAAACCCGTCGGTGACAAGGGCTTTCTCGTGCACGTACAACCCGCCCGGCTTTGTCGCAAAAGTATGCACGACGCAGCCCGCGTGTTCGACGTCGCTGACCGCCGCCGTGGCTGCGGCATCAGCGTTGAGGACGATCCGGCACGCGACACCACGCCGCGCGGCCTGGCTAACCGCCGCCGCGGCCGCCCGATCCTTGAACTCCTCAGTGGTGATGTCAACAGAGCGGCGCGCACCGCTGATAGCGCGCACGAACACCGCCCGCGCCGCCGGTGACCACACCAGGCCAGCAGCGTCGACCGCTCGCGACAACTGCCCCGCAGCCGCCTGCGCATAGTCTGCGTCAATCGTCGCGGCAATGGCGGCTACCTGTGTAGGCACGGTGGTGACGACAGCCGCATCCCGAGCGGTCGCGTAATAGTGCGCATCGAGATTGCCGGTGCTGACCACCGCGGTCTTGTCGTCGATCACCAAAGCCTTCTCGTGCACGATGGTTCCCGCCGGAGCCCAGGCCACGTTGACTCCACCCGCCCGCAGCGCGTCGTAGGCGGCCTGATTGGCGTGCTGGCCATGGAAAGCGCGGTCGAGTACTACGGTCGTGGCCACACCCCGCTGTCGATGAGCGTCGATCAGCGCCTTCTCGATCGCCGGGTCAGCCAGCAGATACATCGTCATCCGCACCGACTTCGCCGCGCTGTCAATCAGCGCTGTGATCGGGGCGTAGGTGTCTTGGGGCTCCTGGATCAGGCTGTACTGCCCGTCGGCGGGCATCGTGTTGCCGGCACGGCCGTGTGCGGCCCCCGCCGGCAGCCCGCCACAACCAGTAAGTGTGGTGGCCGTAGCCAGGGCCAGTGCCGCGACACCCAGCCGGATTTGGCGGGGCCGTGCTGTCCGGTCGGCCGGCGGCGCCACAGCCCTTACCGCCCGATCATCCGGGTAAGCCACCGCAATCCCTGCGCCGCAACACCTTCGGATGGCGCGGCCCCGGCGCCTGGGTGACGTGACGTCTTGCCGGCGCGAGCCAGCAGCGCGGCGCAGGCCTGGTCGTAGTGGGCCTTGAAACGGGTCCAATCGGGAATTTCCACGCAATGGCCCAGGCCACCGCGGATCAACAGGCGGGCGTGCTCAGCGTCAGGGGGAAGTAATTCCTGCCACTTCAGCGACGGCCCGAAATCAGTGTTAAGCCCTTTATGCCCATCGGCCTGCCCGTAGCTTTCGGTGCGGCGAAAGGTCAGCCCGGACCAGTCCTCGGTCCGATTCATCAACAGTTCCTCGTGCGCGCCATACATGATGATGTTGGCGGGAAAGATTGCTCGCAGCTCCTGGGCATACGTCGGCCCATAGACGGTGTCATTCTGGCACGAGTCTTGTACCACGGCCAGCAGATTGATGCCCAGCCCACGGCCCTCCCCCACGATGCGCCGCAGACCCGGAAGCGGTGCGGTGTTGGGCAGTTCGTCGATCGCCAGCAACAACCGATGCATCTGCTCTCGCTGCGACGTCTTCTCCCGCCAGCGCCGCACCAACGAGTCAATCAGGGTAACCGCAGCACCCGCCACAGTGCCATCGGCGGGCGCCAGCACGAACAATGTGGCGTTCGGCTGGTCCAGAAACGACGGATCGAACACTTTCGTCAGATCTGTTGTGCCGGCCGCCATCAACGCCGTGCGCAGCCACGGCGTAATCGCTTTACGCATAGTGATCGCGACCGAGTCCCGCTGCCGCGGCTCCATTCCCAAGATGCGGGTCATGCCGATCGCCAGCACTTCGTAGCGGCTGCAGATAGCAGCTGCCTGCAGCCAACCAGGCTGGCTGGCGCCCTCCGGTGTGGTATCGAGGTTGTCGACAGCCCTCAGAACCCATTCCATCCCTTGACGATTGCCCTGCGGGGAGGCTGCATAAAGAAACGCCGCCAGCGGGCCCGCTGCCTGCGACTCCCACACACCACCGTCGGAAACCTGGTCAGCCCCAGAACCCATACCCACCGTCGCCATCTGCATGATGGTCTCGGCAATCGTCAACGCCTGCAACGGTGTATCGATCGTCGTGGTCGGGTCATAAGCCATCGCCTCGACACCGTCCGGGTAGACCGGCCTGACGACCGGCCGGAAATCGATCAACCCCTTCGGCCCGAACCGCCGCTCCATCGTGTTCTGCATGACGTCGTCCTTAGACGACACCTGCACAACAGGCCCGCCCCATAACGTGCTCGCCGGAGCTAGCAGGCGACGCGACTTGCCCGACTCGGTCGGGGCGCTGATCAAGCAATGAGCCGCTGTCCGTGGCACATAAAGCATTTCGCGGCCTTTGACGAACCGCCGCATAAAACCGCAATACGGTGTCTGCGGGCGCACGTATGGTTCTGTGATCATCGACGTCCTCCAAAAACTCGTCAGTTAGTTGTTCACCCGGCCTGCGACGTTGGCTCCCACGTTCGTCGCACGCAGGTAACGCCTGAATCTTCTGATGCAGCTGATCATCATCAGCGACACGTCCGCCGCCACGCCGTCGGCAGCCATCCTGGTAACCTCTTGTCCAAACCCACTGCCCGCCAAAGGGGCTCGCCCATATCCCAACACCAGGCAACTCACCGTCACGGCTAGCGCAGCGACCATCACGATCCCCCCAGCCAACGTCACGACGCTGAAAACGAGCCTGACGTGCCGCCCATACCTTCGCCCGGCCGCGGTGTCTTCCCACGCCGCGTAGCCCAAACCAATGACGAACGAACAGACAAGCCCACCGATCAACATCCCGGCCCCCTGTAGCCGTGGTGACCCTCGGTTGCCTCAAACTCGGCGGGAGTGCCGCGACGGCAGTCGGTTCCCGCTGCCGGATCTGCAGTTGCCGCGTGGTTGTCGAGATCGACAACCACGGCGGCTCGCTGCCCGACACACGGAGCACTCGTGCTACCCACCAGCGAATCTCCTTGACTATCAGAACTACCGTGTCGGGTACGAGTTACGCTCGGGCGTGTCGCGTTCAGATTCGCCGCACCCACCGCCGGAGAAGTTCCGCCAAGGGATGAACTGCCATTCGCCGTTACGGCGCGGGCAAAAGAAACCCCAGGCCTGCCGGTGTGGCCCGGTGACCACCACGCTCAGACAGGGTTGTGCACGGCCGCTGTCGTCGCGAGCCAGCTCGACGCGATGCCGGTGCCTGGCGGGCCGAAAGACTAGTCGGCCCGCTCGCCGCCACCGCGAATCCCGTTCTGTCACCTCGCAATACTTTCCAGACAGCAGCACGCTGGCAAACCACCATGGATGGTTATGCAGCGCCGGTGGATCATCAGAACCGACGAACTTGTGCAGATAGATGTTCACAAACCGGTTATGGGGCACTAAGAACCAGCGCCGCAAGTAAATTCCGCCGCGCTCGGTCGCCACTTCTTGATGCGGTCTGCCACTGAGCAGTTGGTGAAGCCACCTGCAGTGGCTGGGAGCACTGATCGAGGCACTCACCGCTGGGGTTCCTTCTGGGCTAATTCGTCGTTGCGGGCACTACCAGCACTCGAAACCGGCTCGCAAGAAGAGGCATTCGCTCGTGCCGAGTCCGTGCAACGCCCAGCCAGTTCGGTACCGTCGGCGCCAGCAGCTACGCCCGGGAGCCGCGCGGTAACCCTCGCGTCGGATCGGGGCGGCAGTGACGTGTTGTGCGAGCAACATTCGCCGTGATGCGCCGGCCAGGTCATGACGCGGTTTTCCACCTGCGCCACATAATCGAAGCTCGCTAACAGTCCCATACAGGTCGCGGCTTCTCCGGCCAATAGGCAGGCCAAAAATGCTGCTTTCCCACCGGTTTTCGAGTGCGTTGAGTGCCCAACGGGCCCCTGGTAGTACGCGCTCATCGGCAACCCGTCGGCTCGTCGCTGTGCGCCAATGCCCAGTGCGCCAGGCGGCCCGGCTGACCGTGCACTCTACGCACCACCCCGCGTCGTTGCAGGGTGAGCAATGCCCGGTAAACCTCCTCGGCGACCACCGCTCGGCGCCCAAGTTGGCCACGGTGCTCGGTAACCGCGATGCGGGCCGCAGTGGTCGTCATCGGCCCCGCGGCCCTCGCGAGGGCGTCAACTAACTGCCCGCGCAGCTCCTCAGCGCTCACAGCTACCCGGCCAACGATCGGACACCGACGGTTTCAGCTTGGCCACGACGCACGATCGAGCCCATCGCCACGACCCCGGCGATCTCGTCGGCGACCTCACGTGGCGCCTCGTGCAGGAGCATGTGCCCGGCATTGCCTACTCGACGATGTCTGGCACCGGCGATACCGGCCGCCATCAGCACCGCATGCGCCGGCGGGGTCAGCACGTCGACATCCCCGCTGATGACCGTGGTCAGCGCACCAATGTTGCCCAGTTTGGCGCGCTGGTCATAGCCGCGCAGACCGGGCAGAAATCCCGCCGCGGTACTCAGCGACGTCGAGGCCAGTGCGGCGCTGCACATCGCGCACAGGACGGCACGCTCGACACGCGCGCACCCCCGGCAAAGGCCGACCAGTTCGCACAGCGGACGTGCCGCGCGGCGAGCCGCGCGTTCGACAGCTCCAGCGGGGGTATGGGCGACCAAGCCAGCCAAAATATCGGGCGCCGGAGTCCTGAGCAGACGGCCCAGCCCATAGTGGCCGAGGTCTCCTGCCGCGGTGGCTACCAGGATCAAGCCGTGCGGGCGCACGGGCTGGCGATGCGCAGGCCTGGCGCCAAACGTCAACGCGGCCATACCTCCAAGGGAATGACCGGCGATAGTCAACTCGCCGCGCACCCGCATCGCAGTCAGGACGTCGCTGAGATCATCGGCGAGCTGCTCGGTGTGATAAGACCGGATCGGTGCGTGAGCCGAATTCCCGTGACCGCGATGATCGTAACGGATTATTCGCGTGGCCTGCCCCAACCGATCCCCCAACGATTCAACGACAAGATCCCAGCTTTGCGAGCCCTGGCACAGTCCGTGCAACAACAGCACTGTGCGATCGGCATCCACCGGACCGCTGTCATAGACCGCCAGCGCAACTCCGTCCCGGGTCAAGATTGTGTGCTGCACCACCCGCGCCCCACGAGCGGTACGCCCGGCGCACACGGTCATGACTGCAGCTCCGCTGCAAGAGCCAGCGCGACGTTCGCGCCGCCGCTCGCCACCAGGACCTGTTCACGTCCCTGCTTCATAGACGGATGCCGTAATACGGCAGCGCCATGACAGGACCTGGCACACTGGCTCGCCCCGGTGCCCCCCATTACCGATTGAAAGAGCTGTAGCGCATCTCGTTTGGATAGGCCCTCCGTCGCATTTCGTATCAAGCCCAGACTAGGCGGGACGAGGAGGCAGAACGTGCTCATCACTTCATCTTGACAGAGCAAAGCAGCCAAAACAAGTAGTAAACATGATACTGTGCACGTACTGTTTCATCAGGAGGTGGAAATGAGCACCGAGCCCACGGCCCGCGAAGCCCTCGACGAGGCACGAGACGACATCACCTTCGCGCGACAGGCCGCCCTCAGCGGCGATGACTCCCGACGCGCCCAGTACGCCATGGCTGCGATCGACAGCGCAGCTACCACGCTCCTCGACCCCGCAGCAACCCCACCCGAGGTGGTCGCCGCACGGTTCTTCCTCCACGAAGGACTCGCCTTAGACGGCCGCGCAGGTGCGTGCGGCGCCGATAGCATCCACACCGAGGACGAAGCATCCGCCCTCGACGCCGATGCACAGGCCTGGCTGCAGAACTACCTTTCCACCCAACGCGACCTACCCGCAGTTGCCCTGTACGACAACAGCATCGGGCTCTAAACACAGGCTCACCGATGACTACCACGCGCTGTCAAGCCAAGGGCTGCAAGACCACCGATACGACGTTCATGTGTCAGGTCCAC
>NZ_JBMIOP010000006.1:0-1497 GCF_049197365.1 Mycobacterium sp. THU-M104 | reverse complement strand
CTAACTCGCCTTGGCGGGATCGACGCCGGCCACACACACCTGCCCCCACTCGATGAGCGGCCGCCGGTGAGCGGCGCGTCAGCACCCGTCGCCCCTTTCGGCTCCGGCCGCCTGTTCCGCCCACCTTCGCGGGTCGCTCACGATGACCACCTTGGCTGCTTCAGCGAGGCGACAATCTCCACATGGCGACAATCTGTGCCAGCGCCGAAGAACACACGATGCGTCAGACCGCCGGCGCATGCCGCAGTTCGTGCAGTTCGGCGATCGGGGGCTGGGCCGCAGTAGCCTCATGCCAGACGTAGCACAAGTTATACATGCGCTACCCTGGTCGCGTGAAGATCGGATTACGCGAGCTGCGGCAGAACGCCTCCGAATTCGTGCGCCGCGCCGGAGAAGGCGAGGAGATCACCATCACCGTGGCCGGACGTCCTGGAGCCCGGCTTGTTCCCGCGACTTCTCGAGCTTGGAGGCGGTGGGCCGATGTGTCCGAACTGTTCGCGGGGCCCGCAGATCCCGCGTGGAATGCCGACCGTGAGGCAATCGCCCAGGAAATACGCGACCCGTGGATGAAGCAGTGAGAGCGATCCTCGACACCAGTGTGGTCATTGCGACGGATGTCGAGCCTCTTGACGGCGAGTTGGCCATCAGCGCAATCACAGTGGCCGAACTGCACTTCGGGGTTCTGGTGGCACATGAACAAAAGGCGCGCTCCGAGCGGCTGCGGCGCCTGCTGGTCGTTCAGCGTAAGTTCGACGCGCTGCCTGTCGATGATGCCGTGGCGGCGAGCTATGGTCAGGTGGCGGCAGCCGTCGTTGACGCAGGACGTCAGCCGCGAGCGCGATCGATGGACCTGCTGATAGCGGCGACCGCCCACGCTCATTCTGCCCGGCTTTACACCCGCAACGCCGACGACTTTGACGGCCTCGGCGACTTGGTCGACGTCGTGGCGGTCTGACCGCGCAGGACACGTCACCGAGAAAAGCGCCGAGTCGTCAAGTTCGACTACCGCAGGAAAGCTTCGACGTACCGTTATCCTGTACCAGGACAGTACAGGTTTTCTGTACCTACTTTCAGGCAGGATCACGATGAGTATCAGCGCGAGCGACGCCAGGCGGCGCCTGTTCCCCCTGCTCGAGCAAGTCAACACCGATCACGAGCCGGTACGCATCACCTCCAAGAGCGGAGATGCGGTGCTCATGTCCGCCGATGACTACGACTCGTGGCAGGAAACCGTCTACCTGCTGCGCTCCCCAGAAAACGCCAGGCGGCTGATGGACGCGGTCGCCCGCGACAAAGCCGGGCAGTCCGCCGTCGCCAAATCCATCGACGAGCTGCGAGAGATGGCCGGCGGCCAGGAGTGAGGAGCATCCACTTCGACCCCGATGCCTGGCAGGACTTCCTCTTCTGGCTGGCCTCGGACCGCAAGACCGCCCGGCGGATCACCCGCCTGATCGCAGAGATCCAACGCGATCCATTCGACGGGATCGGCAAGCCCGA
>NZ_JBMIOP010000259.1:0-29007 GCF_049197365.1 Mycobacterium sp. THU-M104 | reverse complement strand
TCCTGCAGGACATCGTCGGAAATGTCGATGCGGAACGGTTGCACGGCCTCACCGCCCCTCGTCATCGTCGCATCGCGCTGGTGGGCGCGGACGGTATCGAACCGCCGACCGCTGGTGTGTAAAACCAGAGCTCTACCACTGAGCTACGCGCCCCATGCCCGCCGGGGCAGGTTACACGCCCCGAGGGCAAGTGCCCAAAATCGGCGAGGGTGCACTCGCCCGATCCTCAATCCGCCAAAGCCGCCAGTGCTTCTGCCCAGAGTCGCTGGTCGCGCGCCTCGCCGGGCTCCTTCATCTCTGCGAACCGGATGATCCCCGACCGATCGACGACGAACGTGCCCCGATTGGAGTAGCCGGCCTCGTCGTTGAACACGCCGTAGGCCTGGCTGACCTCGCCGTGCGGCCAGAAATCCGAGAGCACCGGGAACAGGAAACCACTCTGGATCGCCCAAATCTTGTGGGTGGGCGGCGGGCCCACCGAAATGGCCAGCACCGCGCGGTCGTCGTTCTCGAAGTCGGGCAGGTGGTCGCGGAGCTGATCCAGCTCGCCCTGGCAGATCCCGGTGAACGCCAGCGGGAAGAACACCAGCAGCACGTTCTTGCCGCCGCGGTAGCCGCTGAGGCTCACGCGCTGCTGATTCTGGTCACGCAACGTGAACTCGGGGGCGGCGGCTCCGAGCGGCAGCATCACCGCTTCCCGGCCCGGGACTTGGGCTGAACCAGCTGGCTGGCGGCCCAGTCCCCGAGATTGACCGACGAGGTCGGCATCAGGCCCGCGGTGGGCGCCGCCTCGGCGATGTCGGCGGGCAGCACATGCCCGGGTCTGCCCGTCTTGGGCGTCAGCACCCAGATCACGCCGTCCTCGGCCAGCGGGCTGATCGCATCCATCAGGGTGTCCACCAGATCCCCGTCGCCGTCGCGCCACCACAGCAGCACGACATCGACGACCTCGTCGGTGTCCTCGTCGAGCAATTCACTGCCGCACGCCTCCTCGACGGAGGCGCGGATGTCGTCGTCGGTGTCTTCGTCCCAGCCCCACTCCTGGACGACGTGGTCTCTTTGGATGCCCAGTTTGCGAGCGTGATCCGCCGCGACCACCGTGGAGCCTCCTTGTAATCGTTCGCGCCGTGCGATGGAGATTATCGTCGCACAGCCAGGATCGGGGCTCTACGGCCACTCAGGTGATGTCCGGGGAACCGCCTGGACAGGGTCTTGTCAGAACGACGCCAGGCACAGTTTCAGTGCTTTGGTCTTCGCGTCGTTGAGCCGGTCGACCCGCCTGTTGAACTCGCCGGTCGGCGCGTGGGTCCCGATGGCGTTCGCGACCGCGTGCGCCGCGTCGGCGTAGGCGTTGAACGCGTCTTTGAGCTGCGGCGAGAGCGCATCGTTGAGGCTGTTGAGGACCTTCGAGGCACTGTCGTTGAGCGCCTCGACGGCCGGCCCCTCGGCCGGGCCGGTACTGCGGCCCCCGTTGAACGCGGCCACGAACTCGTTCACCTTGTCGATCGCGTCTTTGCTGGCGGTGGCGAGCGAATCGCACGAGCTGCGGATCGCTCTGGTCGTCAGCGACTGCTGCCGCTGGGACTCCCGGCTGCTCGACGTCGCCTCGGAGGCCGACACCGATGCCGACACCGACTGCCGGTAGGCGGGGGCCAGTCTGGTGTCGGGCGTCGCCGTGCCGTTGGTGACGATGGTGCACCCCGCCAGCAGGCCAAGCACGCCCATGAGGGCCGCCGCCGCGCAGCCCAGCGCCAGGGCGCCCCGTCTGCGCAGGTCGCCCCCGCGCGCGCGAGGGACCCCGCGCCATCCGATGAGCACGGCTGCTGACGTTACCGGGTGACGACGTTCGCCAGGCTCCCGACGCACCGGATCGCGGCGGACGGGCCGCGGGTTCCCGCACCGACCGTCGGTGCGGCACGATAGAGGGGTCGGGTGCGATGCACCGCGAAGGCAGTTATCCCGCAAACCACAGGAGCAGTGCGTTGACCACCGAGTTCGCGCGTCATGATCTGGCGAAAAACCCAAGCAGCGCAAGCGAACGCGACCGGGTTCGGGTGATCCGCGAAGGTGTGGCGTCGTATTTGCCCGACATCGACCCCGAGGAGACCTCGGAGTGGCTGGAGTCCTTTGACCAGTTGCTGGAACGCTCGGGCCCGGCGCGGGCGCGCTACCTCATGTTGCGGCTGCTGGAACGGGCCGGCGAGCAGCGGGTCGCCATCCCGGCGCTGACGTCCACCGACTACGTCAACACCATCCCGACCGAGCTGGAACCGTGGTTTCCCGGCGACGAGGACGTCGAGCGCCGCTACCGGGCCTGGATCAGGTGGAACGCGGCCATCATGGTGCATCGCGCCCAGCGGCCCGGAATCGGAGTGGGCGGCCATATTTCGACCTACGCGTCGTCGGCGGCGCTCTACGAGGTCGGGTTCAACCACTTCTTCCGCGGCAAGTCGCATCCCGGCGGCGGCGACCAGGTGTTCATCCAGGGCCACGCCTCCCCCGGCATCTACGCACGGGCATTCCTGGAGGGCCGCCTGAGCGCCGAACAGCTCGACGGCTTCCGCCAGGAGCACAGCCACCCGGGCGGCGGGCTGCCCTCCTACCCGCATCCGCGGCTGATGCCCGACTTCTGGGAGTTCCCGACGGTGTCGATGGGCCTGGGCCCGCTCAACGCCATCTATCAGGCCCGCTTCAACCACTACCTGCACGATCGCGGCCTCAAGGACACCTCCGACCAGCACGTGTGGTGCTTTTTGGGCGACGGCGAGATGGACGAACCGGAAAGCCGGGGATTGCTGCACATCGGTGCTATCGAGGGATTAGACAATCTGACCTTCGTGATCAACTGCAACCTGCAGCGCCTCGACGGCCCGGTGCGCGGCAACGGCAAGATCATCCAGGAGCTGGAGTCGTTCTTCCGCGGGGCCGGCTGGAACGTCATCAAGGTGGTGTGGGGCCGCGAGTGGGACGCGCTGCTGCACGCCGACCGCGACGGCGCGCTGGTGAACCTGATGAACACCACACCCGACGGCGACTACCAGACCTACAAGGCCAACGACGGCGGTTACGTGCGCGAGCACTTCTTCGGCCGCGACCCGCGCACCAAGGAATTGGTGGCGAACATGAGCGACTCCGAGATCTGGAACCTCAAGCGCGGCGGCCACGACTACCGCAAGGTCTACGCCGCCTACCGCGCCGCCGTCGAGCACCAGGGCCAGCCGACGGTGATCCTGGCCAAGACCATCAAGGGCTACTCGCTGGGCGCGCACTTCCAGGGCCGCAACGCCACCCACCAGATGAAAAAGCTGGCGCTGGAGGACCTCAAGTGGTTCCGCGACTCCATGCGGATCCCGATCAGCGACGCCCAGCTGGACGAGGACCCCTACCTGCCGCCCTACTACCACCCCGGTCCCGATGCTCCGGAGATCCGCTACCTGCTCGACCGGCGCCGCACGCTGGGCGGCTTCCTGCCCGAACGCCGCACGAAGACCAAGGCGCTGCGGCTGCCCGGACGCGACACCTACGCCGTACTGAAGAAGGGTTCCGGGAACCAGGAGGTCGCCACCACGATGGCATTGGTGCGCACCTTCAAGGAGGTGCTGCGCGACAAAGAGGTCGGGCCGCGCATCGTCCCGATCATTCCCGACGAGGCGCGCACCTTCGGCATGGACTCGTGGTTCCCGTCGCTGAAGATCTACAACCGCCTGGGCCAGCTGTACACCGCGGTGGACGCCGACCTGATGCTGGCCTACAAGGAGAGCGAAGTCGGGCAAATCCTGCACGAGGGCATCAGCGAGGCGGGTTCGGTGGGGTCGTTCATCGCGGCCGGCACGTCGTATGCGACGCACAACGAGCCGATGATCCCGCTGTACATCTTCTATTCGATGTTCGGGTTCCAGCGCACCGCCGACGGGTTGTGGGCCGCGGCCGACCAGATGACCCGCGGCTTTCTGCTCGGGGCCACCGCGGGCCGCACGACACTGACCGGGGAGGGCCTGCAGCACGCCGACGGTCACTCGTTGCTGCTGGCCGCCACCAATCCCGCGGTGGTGTCCTACGACCCGGCGTTCGCCTACGAGATCGCCTACATCGTCGAAAGCGGGCTGGCCCGCATGTTCGGGCCGGACCCTGAGAACGTGTACTTCTACATCACCCTCTACAACGAGCCCTACGTCCAGCCGCCCGAGCCGGACAACTTCGATCCCGAGGGCGTGTTGCGGGGCATCTACCGTTACCGCACGGCCGCAGAACGGCGCGCCAGCAAGGCCCAGATCCTGGCCTCCGGTGTCGCCATGCCCGGGGCGCTGAAGGCGGCGGAGATCCTGGCCGCGAGGTGGGACGTCGCCGCCGACGTGTGGTCGGTGACCAGTTGGGGCGAGCTGAACCGCGACGGCGTGGCCGTCGAGAAGACCAGGCTGCTGCACCCCGACCGGCCTGCGGGGACGCCCTACGTCACCAAAGCCCTCGACGGCGCCGCCGGGCCGGTGGTCGCCGTGTCGGACTGGATGCGGGGAGTCCCCGAGCAGATCCGGCCGTGGGTGCCGGGCACCTATGTGACGCTGGGCACCGACGGGTTCGGCTTCTCCGACACCCGCCCCGCGGCGCGCCGCGTCTTCAACACCGACGCCGAATCGCAGGTGGTCGCCGTGCTCGAGGCGCTGGCGCGCGACGGCGAGATCGACCCGTCGGTGGCGGTGGCCGCCGCCCGCGAGTACCGCATCGACGACGTGCAAGCCGCCCCGCAGCAGACGTCGGACCCCGGCGTGGCCTGAGGGCACACGCCCCCGCTTTGGCAAGAACGACCAGAAAATCAGCGTAGGTTTCAGGGGTGAATGACAACGCCTTCGCCGGTCCGTTTGCCAAGCACCCCCGGTCGCCGCTGGAACTGCTGGACACCGTCCCGGACTCCCTGCTGCGGCGGCTCAAGCAGTATTCCGGCCGGCTGGCGACCGAGGCGGTCAATGTCATGCAGGAACGGTTGCCGTTCTTCGCCGACCTGGAGGCCTCCCAGCGGGCCAGCATGGCCCTGGTGGTGCAGACGGCCATCAACAACTTCGTCGAGTGGATGCAGGACCCGCACAGCGACGTCAGCCACACCGCTCAGGCCTTCGAACTGGTGCCCCAGGACCTCGCCCACCGGATCGCGTTGCGCGACAGCGTGGACATGGCGCGCGTCACGATGGACTTCTTCGAAGAGGTCGTGCCGTTGGTGGCCCGCTCCGAAGAACAGCTGACCGCGCTGACGGTGGGCATCTTGAAGTACAGCCGAGACCTGGCGTTCACCGCCGCCTCGGCCTACGCGAACGCGGCCGAAGCGCGCGGCACCTGGGACAGCCGCATGGAAGCCAGCGTCGTCGACGCGGTGGTGCGCGGCGATACCGGCCCCGCATTGCTGTCCCGCGCGGCGGCCCTGAACTGGGACACCACCGCGCCGGCGACGGTCGTCGTCGGAACCCCCGCGACCGGTCGCGCCGACGTGACGGGCTCCAGCGGCCCGGCCGCCAGCGAGCGCGCCAGCCAGGACGTCCGCGATGTCGCCGCCCACCACGGCCGCGCGGCCCTGACCGACGTGCACGGCACCTGGCTGGTCGCGATCGTGTCGGGCCAGCTCACTCCCACCGACAAGTTTCTCGGCGACCTGCTGAAGGCGTTTTCCGACGGCCCGGTGGTCATCGGGCCCACAGCGCCCATGCTGACCGCGGCCTACCACAGCGCCAGCGAGGCGATCTCGGGGATGAACGCGGTCGCCGGCTGGAGCGGGGCGCCCCGGCCGGTGCAAGCCCGCGAATTGTTGCCCGAACGCGCCCTGATGGGCGACGCCTCGGCGATCGTGGCGTTGCACACCGACGTGATGAGGCCGCTGGCCGACGCCGGGCCCACGCTGATCGAAACACTCGAGGCCTACCTGGATTGTGGCGGCGCGATTGAGGCGTGCGCCAGGAAGTTGTTCGTTCATCCAAACACCGTGCGCTACCGCCTCAAGCGCATCACCGATTTCACCGGGCGCGATCCCACCCAGCCCAGGGACGCGTATGTGCTGCGCGTGGCGGCGACGGTCGGTCAGCTCAACTACCCCACGCACCCCGCCGGCGTAGCCGGCAGCACCCTGACGCAGGTTCCGCCGCCGGTCACGACGGGTGCGCCGCCGCCACCCGAGCGATAGTGACTCAGCCGACACGTCTCGGAACGGTGGCGAAAATGTAGCTTCACGAGCGGTTTTGTGGATAACATACAAAAAGCTAAGACGAGGTTCATAATGTGTTACACCCGCCAAAACCGTTTCCACAGTGTTCTCTTAAACATGTGATCGCATTACTTGCACCCGGGCAGGGTTCACAGACCGAGGGCATGCTGCTGTCGTGGCTCGAGCTGCCCGGCGCCGCTGACCAGCTGGCTTTGTGGTCGAAGGCCAGCGGCCTTGACCTCGTGCGGCTGGGCACCACCGCCTCCTCCGAGGAGATCACCGACACCGCGGTGGCCCAGCCGTTGATCGTCGCGGCCACGCTGCTGGCCCACCAGGAACTGATCGGGCGCGGATTGCTCACCGACGCTGACCTTGTCGTGGCCGGTCACTCCGTCGGCGAGATCGCGGCCTACGCGATCGCCGGGGTGATGAGCGGTGACGACGCCGTGTCGCTGGCCGCCACGCGGGGAGCCGAGATGGCCAAGGCGTGCGCCTCCGAGCCCACCGGCATGTCCGCGGTGCTCGGCGGGGATGAGGCCGAAGTGCTGGCCCGTCTCGAACAGCTGGACCTGTTCCCCGCCAACCGCAATGCGGCGGGCCAGATCGTGGCCGCCGGCGCACTGACCGCGCTGGAAAAGCTCGCCGAAGACCCGCCGGCCAAAGCTCGGGTCCGCGCCCTCGGGGTGGCCGGCGCGTTCCACACCAGGTACATGGCATCGGCCCTCGACGGCTACGCCGCCGCGGCGGCCGCGATCGTTACGTCGGAGCCCACCGCCACGCTGCTGTCCAATTACGACGGGAAGCCGGTGCGGACGGCGGCCGAGGCGATGGAGACGCTGGTCGCCCAGCTCACCCAACCGGTGCGCTGGGACCTGTGCACGCAGACGCTGCGTGAGCACGACGTGCAGGCGATCGTGGAGTTCCCGCCCGCGGGCACTCTGACCGGTATCGCCAAGCGTGAACTTCGGGGAGTTACGGCCCGCGCCGTCAAATCACCCGCAGACCTGGGCGCGTTGACCGAACCCTGAGGGCCGGATCGTCCAGTTTCAAAGCCAGTACAACCACATAGCACTTCAATTCGATTACCACACAACATATTACGAAGGGACATAGGCTGTGGCCGTCACTCAGGAAGAAATCATTGCCGGTATCGCCGAGATCATCGAAGAGGTCACCGGTATCGAGCCCTCCGAGGTCACCCCGGAGAAGTCGTTCGTCGACGACCTCGACATCGACTCGCTGTCGATGGTCGAGATCGCCGTGCAGACCGAGGACAAGTACGGCGTCAAGATCCCCGACGAGGACCTCGCCGGCCTGCGCACCGTCGGTGACGTCGTGTCCTACATCCAGAAGCTCGAGGAAGAGAACCCCGAGGCCGCCGAGGCACTGCGCTCCAAGCTCGAGACCGAGAACCCCGACGCCGTGGCCAACGTCCAGGCGAGGCTGGAAGCGGACAGCAAGTGAGTAACCCTTCCACTGCCAATGGCGGTTACCGCGGCGCTCCTTTCAAGGACGTCGTGGTAACCGCCGTCACGGCGACGACGTCCATCGCGCCGGACATCGAGAGCACGTGGAAGGGCTTGTTGGGCGGTGAGAGCGGCATCCGCGTACTCGAAGACGAGTTCGTCACCAAATGGGATTTGCCGGTCAAGATCGGTGGCCACCTCAAGGAACCTATCGACATCCACATGGGCAGGCTGGACCTGCGACGCATGTCGTACGTCCAGCGGATGGCCAAATTGCTCAGCGGTCAGCTGTGGGAGACCGCAGGCAACCCCGAGGTCGACCCGGACCGATTCTCCGTTGTCGTGGGCACCGGCCTGGGCGGCGCCGAGCGCGTCATCGAGACCTACGACCTGATGAACGAAGGCGGCCCCCGCAAGGTGTCGCCGCTGGCTGTCCAGATGATCATGCCCAACGGTGCGGCAGCGGTGGTAGGTCTGCAACTCGGCGCCCGCGCCGGGGTGATGGCCCCGGTGTCGGCCTGTTCGTCGGGTTCTGAGGCGATCGTCCACGCGTGGCGCCAGATCGTCATGGGTGACGCGGACGTCGCCGTCTGCGGCGGTGTCGAGGGCCCCATCGAGGCGCTGCCCATCGCGGCCTTCTCGATGATGCGGGCCATGTCGACCCGCAACGACGAGCCCGAGCGTGCCTCGCGCCCGTTCGACAAGAACCGCGACGGATTCGTGTTCGGCGAGGCCGGGGCGCTCATGCTGATAGAGACCGAAGAGCACGCCAAGGCCCGTGGCGCCAAGCCGCTGGCTCGGCTGCTGGGCGGCGGCATCACCTCGGACGCCTTCCACATGGTGGCGCCCGCGGCCGACGGGGTACGCGCCGGCCGGGCGATGACACGGTCGATGGAGCTGGCGGGCTTGTCGCCGGCGGACATCGACCACGTCAACGCACACGGGACCGCGACCCCGATCGGCGACGCCGCGGAGGCCAACGCTCTGCGGGTCGCAGGCTGCGAGCATGCGGCCATTTATGCGCCCAAGTCGGCGCTGGGCCACTCCATCGGTGCGGTCGGTGCCCTCGAGTCGGTTCTGACGGTACTGAGCCTTCGGGACGGCGTCATACCCCCAACCCTCAACTACGAGACCCCCGATCCCGAGATCGACCTCGACGTTGTCTCCGGCGAACCTCGCTACGGCGAATTCCGCTACGCGATCAACAACTCGTTCGGATTCGGCGGCCACAACGTGGCCCTCGCGTTCGGACGATACTGAGCACGACGTCCGGCGACGGTGCGGCCCGCACGTGGCCCGAAGAGAAGCCGGACAAGCATGGAAGGAACGTTCGCAAGACCCATGACCGAATTGGTTACCGGTAAAGCATTTCCCAATGTGGTCGTCACCGGCGTCGCCATGACGACCGCGCTGGCGCCCGACGCGGAGAACACGTGGAAGCTGTTGCAGGACAGCCAAAGCGGTATCCGCATTCTCGAGGATCCCTTTGTGGAGCAGTTCAATCTACCGGTTCGTATCGGCGGGCATCTCGTAGAGGAGTTCGACAGCCAGCTGACCCGCGTCGAGCAGCGCCGCACGGGCTACCTGCAGAGGATGTCCATCGTCCTGGGCCGCCGGGTGTGGGAGAACGCCGGCAACCCCGAAGTCGACACCAACCGGTTGACCGTCTCCATCGGCACGGGTCTGGGATCGTCGGAGGAGATGGTCTTCAGCTACGACGACATGCGGGCTCGCGGAATCAAAGCCGTCTCCCCGTTGGGGGTGCAGAAATACATGCCCAACGGCGCGGCCGCGGCGGTCGGCCTCGAAAGACACGCGAAAGCCGGCGTGATGACGCCGGTGTCGGCGTGTGCGTCCGGGTGCGAGGCCATCGCGCGGGCCTGGCAGCAGATCGTGCTCGGTGAGGCCGACATGGCGATCTGCGGCGGCGTGGAGACCAGGATCGAGGCCGTGCCCATCGCCGCGTTCGCCGCGATGCGCATCGTGCTGTCGACCAACAACGACGACCCGCCCGGGGCGTGCCGCCCCTTCGACCGCGACCGCGACGGCTTCGTGTTCGGCGAGGCCGGCGCACTCATGACGATCGAGACCGAGGAACACGCCAAGGCTCGCGGCGCGAACATCCTGGCCCGCATCATGGGGGCCAGCATCACCTCAGACGGGTTCCACATGGTGGCGCCGGACCCCAACGGCAAACGCGCCGGGCACGCGATCACCCGGGCCATCCAACTGGCGGGCCTGACCCCTGGCGACATCGACCACATCAACGCCCACGCGACCGGCACCCAGGTCGGCGACCTGGCCGAGAGCAGAGCCATCAACAACGCCCTGGGCCCCAGTAACAAGCCCGCGGTGTACGCGCCCAAGTCCGCGCTGGGCCACTCGGTCGGCGCCGTGGGTGCCGTCGAATCGATCCTGACCGTGCTCGCGTTGCGCGACCAGATCGTCCCCCCGACACTGAACCTGGAAAACCTCGACCCCGAGATCGACCTGGACGTGGTGGCCGGCAAACCCCGGCCCGGTGAATACAACTACGCCGTCAACAACTCGTTCGGATTCGGCGGACACAACGTCGCGATCGCGTTCGGGCGGTACTGACCCGGCGCCATCAGCCCCCGAGCCTCACCGGAACAGGAGACACGCGATGACAATCACGGCCCCCGAGGCGGTTGGCGAATCGCTCGACCCGCGCGACCCGCTACTGCGTCTGAATACGTTCTTCGACGACGGCAGCGTGCAGTTGCTGCACGAGCGTGACCGCTCGGGTGTCCTCGCCGCCGCGGGGACCGTGAACGGCATGCGTACCATCGGCTTCTGCACCGACGGCACCGTCATGGGCGGCGCCATGGGACTCGAGGGCTGCACGCACATCGTCAACGCCTACAACACCGCCATCGAGGAGCAGAGCCCGATCGTGGGCATCTGGCACTCCGGCGGTGCGCGGCTGGCCGAGGGCGTAAGGGCCCTGCACGCCGTCGGATTGGTGTTCGAGGCGATGATCCGGGCTTCGGGCTACATCCCGCAGGTCTCCGTCGTGGTCGGTTTCGCCGCGGGCGGCGCAGCCTACGGCCCAGCGCTGACCGACGTCATCGTGATGGCCCCGGAGAGCCGGGTGTTCGTCACCGGGCCCGACGTGGTGCGCAGCGTTACCGGTGAAGACGTCGACATGGCGTCGCTGGGTGGCCCGGACACCCACCACAAGAAATCCGGGGTATGTCACATCGTCGCCGACGACGAACTCGACGCTTACGAGCGTGGCCGTCGGCTGGTCGGATTGTTCTGCCAGCAGGGACATTTCGACCGCAGCAAGGCCGAGGCCCACGAGACCGACCTGCATGCGCTGCTGCCGGAATCCCCCCGGCGCGCCTACGACGTGCACCCGCTGGTCACCGCCCTGCTCGACGACGACGCGCCGTTTGACGAGTTCCAGGCCAAATGGGCCCCGTCGATGGTGGTCGGCCTGGGCCGACTGTCCGGGCGCACCGTCGGCGTGCTGGCCAACAACCCGCTGCGGCTGGGTGGCTGCCTGAACTCCGAGAGCGCCGAGAAGGCGGCACGTTTCGTGCGGCTGTGCGACGCTTTCGGCATCCCGTTGATCGTGATCGTCGACGTGCCCGGCTACCTGCCGGGAGTGGACCAGGAATGGGGCGGAGTCGTACGCCGCGGCGCCAAGCTGCTGCACGCCTTCGGCGAAGCCACCGTTCCTCGGGTCACGCTGGTCACCCGAAAGATCTACGGCGGGGCTTACATTGCGATGAACTCGCGTTCGCTGGGTGCCACGAAGGTGTTCGCGTGGCCGGACGCCGAGGTCGCGGTGATGGGCGCCAAGGCAGCCGTCGGCATCCTGCACAAGAAGAAACTGGCCGCCACGCCGGAGCACGAGCGTGACGCGCTGCACGAAGAACTCGCCGCCGAGCACGAACGGATCGCCGGCGGCGTCGACAACGCCATCGAGATCGGCGTGGTCGACGAGAAGATCGACCCCGCCCACACCCGCGGCAAGATCACCGAGGCGCTGGCCCAGGCACCGGCCCGCCGCGGCCGCCACAACAACATCCCGCTGTAGGTCGTCGCCGCTGGGCGGCGGTTCCACGTCGAACGTGAAGCCACTGCGAGATTTGTTGCCATTATTCGCCGTAGCTTCACGTTCGCCGTGTCCGCCGGCACGCCCGGCAATCTCAGCCCGTCAAGAACTCCTCCGCCACACCGACGACCCGCTCCCGATCCCTGGGCACCAGCCCGATGCGGGTCCGCCGGTCGAGGATGTCGCCGACGGTCAGGGCGCCCTCGTGGGTGACCGCATACTCGAACTCGGCCCGGATCACGTCGATCCCCTCGGCGACGGGGTCGAGTGGCCGCTCGCAGGTGGCGGCGGCGACGACATGGGAGGCCTCGGCCCCGAAGCGTGCCACCAGCGACGACGGCAGTCCGGCAGCGGGTCCGCCCCCCGGACCGCCGGGGTTTGCCGCGGCCCCGATCAGCGGCAACCGGCGGGTCCGGCAGGGCCCGGCGCCCAGCTGCCGCAACGCAACGGCGCGATCCACGACATCCTGCGCCATGTAACGGTATTCGGTCAGCTTGCCGCCGATCACGCTGATCACCCCGGAGGGAGACTCGACGACGGCGTGCTCGCGCGACACGTCGGCGGTGCGGCCCTCGACGCCGGTGTCGATCAGTGGCCGCAGCCCGGCGTAGGCGCCGATCACGTCCTGCGAGCCGAGCGCGGTGCCCAGCGCGGTGTTCACAGTGTTCAGGAGAAACGACACCTCGGCGGCGGACGGCTCCGGCTCGTCGGGAACCGGGCCGGGAGCGTCCTCGTCGGTCAGGCCGAGATAGACGCGACCCAGTTGCTCGGGCATGGCGAACACGAACCGGTTGAGCTCGCCGGGGATCGGAATTGTCAGCGCCGCAGTCGGATTGCCGAAGGTGGCGGCGTCGAACACGAGATGGGTGCCGCGGCTGGGCCGCAACCGCAGCGACCCGTCGATCTCCCCCGCCCACACCCCGGCCGCGTTGACGACCGCGCCGGCGGACACGTCGAACGAATCGCCCGTGCGCCGATCGGTCAGGCGCACCGACGTCCCGGTGGCCTGCGACGCTGCCACGTAGGTGAGGATCCGGGCGCCGTGCTGGGCCGCGGTGCGCACGACCGCGACCACCAGTCGGGCGTCGTCGATCAATTGCCCGTCATACGCCAGCAAGCCCCCGTCGAGGCCCTCGCGGCGAACGGTGGGCGCCATCTCCACGACGCGCTGCGGCGAAACCCGGCGCGATCGGGGCAGGGTCGACGACGGCGTCCTGGCGAGCACCCGCAACGCGTCACCGGCGAGGAACCCGGTGCGGATCAGCGCGCGCTGGGCATGCCCCATCGACGGCAGCAATGGAACCAGCTGCGCCACCGCGTGAACGAGATGAGGGGCGTTGCGCGTCATCAGGATTCCGCGCTCGATGGCGCTGCGCCGGGCGATCCCCACGTTGCCGGTCGCCAGGTAGCGCAGGCCGCCGTGTACCAGTTTGGAGCTCCAGCGGCTGGTGCCGAACGCGAGGTCGTACTTCTCGACCAGCGCGACCCGCAGTCCGCGCGACGCCGCGTCCAACGCGATGCCGGTGCCGGTGATGCCGCCGCCGATCACGACGACGTCCACCGGCTCGCCGTCAGCCAGCGCCCTCAGGTCGGCCGCGCGCCGTGCGGCGTTGAGGGCGGCGGTCATGACAGGTATCCGTTCAGGGCGTGGACGAGTTCGGTGTCCAGCGCGTCGGTGTCCAGGATCGGGCGCACGATCCGCTCCGACTGGATGGTCGACTGCGTGATCAGCAACACCATGGTGGCCAGCGCGACGGGATCGCCCGCACGGACGCTGCCGTGCCGCTGCGCCGCCCGGAGCCGGGCGGCGAGGGTGTCGATCATCATGCGCTGGCTGGTTCCCAGCCGTTCGGTGATGTAGGTCGGCGCGAGCTCCGAGTGCAGCACCGACATGACCAGCCGGTCGCGGCGCAGCAGGTCGGCCACCGTCACGATCTGGCGCACCAGGAATTCCCGGTCGTCGCCGAGCAGCGGCGCCTCGCGCGTGGCATCGGTGACGCGCCGGGTCAGCAGGTCGGCGACGATCGAGCGGGTGTCCGGCCAGCGCCGGTACACGGTCGGCCGGCTCACCCCGGCGCGCCGCGCGATCTCGGCGAGCGTCACCCGGTCGACACCGAAATCGACCACGCAACTGGCCGCCGCGACCAGGATTCGCTCCCCGGTGTCCGACGGCGCATTACTGGTTGACAACATCTGTAATACTGTAACGCATGACTCAACCCGGGGAGCTCCTGCCGCCGATGACATGGAACGCCTGGGGGGATCCCGCCGCGGCCACGCCGCTTTCCGACGGCATCCGGGCGCTGCTGGCGCAGGCTGTGGGCCTCGAAGACCACGACCGGCCCGACCTCGACCCCGACCAGGTCAACCTGCGCCCGTCGGCGTTGTCGCGGGCCGACGTCGACGCTCTGGCCGCCATCGTCGGCGCCGAGTACTGCCGCACCGCCCACCGCGACCGGTTGCTGCACACCGGCGGCAAGTCCATCTTTGACCTGCTGCGACGCAAGGACACCGGCGTCCAGGACGCGCCCGACGCGATCCTGCTGCCCGGCGACGAGGACGCCGTCGCCGCGATCCTGCGCCACTGCTCGAAGCACAGCATCGCCGTCGTCCCGTTCGGCGGCGGGACCAGCGTCGTCGGCGGTCTCGATCCCACCCGCGACGGGTTCTCCGCGGTGGTGTCACTGGACCTGCGCCGCTTCGACCGGCTGATCTGGATCGACGAGGTGTCCGGGCAGGCCGTGTTCGGGGCCGGCGTCACCGGGCCGGACGCCGAACGCCTGCTCGGCGAACATGGTTTCTCGCTGGGCCATTTCCCGCAGAGCTTCGAATACGCGACGATCGGCGGCTTCGCGGCGACCAGGTCGTCCGGCCAGGACTCGGCCGGCTACGGCCGGTTCGACGACATGGTCTGCGGGCTGCGCGTCGTCACCCCGGCCGGCATCCTGGACCTGGGCCGCGCACCGGCGTCGGCAGCGGGTCCCGACCTGCGCCAGCTGCTGATCGGCTCGGAGGGCACCCTCGGCGTCATCACGCAGGTGCGCCTACGCGTCCACCACAAGCCGGAAGTCGTCCGCACCGAGGCGTGGTCGTTCCCCGACTTCGCATCCGGAACCGCGGCGCTGCGCGCGGTCACCCAAACCGGCACCGGCCCCACGGTCATCCGGCTTTCCGACGAGGCCGAAACCGGGATCAACCTGGCCACCACCGAGTCGATCGGCGAGAGCCAGATCACCGGCGGCTGCCTGGCGATCACCATGTTCGAGGGCACCGCGGAACACGCCGAGAGCCGGTACGCCGAAACCAGTGCGCTGCTCAGAGCCCACGGCGGCACGTCGTTGGGCGAGGGGCCGGCCCAAGCCTGGGAGCGGGGGCGCTTCGCTGCTCCCTACCTGCGCGACTCGCTGCTGAGCGCGGGCGCGCTGTGCGAGACCCTCGAGACCGCGACCGATTGGTCCAACATCCCCGCGCTCAAAGCCGCTGTCACCCAGGCGTTGACCGACGCGCTGGCCGCGACGGGCACGCCGGCCCTGGTGATGTGTCACATCTCGCACGTCTACGCCTGCGGCGCCTCGTTGTACTTCACCGTGGTCGCCGGGCAGCGCGGTGACGCCATCGAGCAGTGGCGGGCCGCCAAAAAGGCGGCCTCCGAGGCGATCATGGCCACCGGCGGGACGATCACCCACCACCACGCCGTCGGCACCGATCACCTCCCCTGGATGCGTGACGAGGTCGGCGAGCTCGGCGTTCGCGTGCTGCGCGCGGTCAAGGCCACGCTGGACCCGGCCGGAATCCTCAATCCCGGCAAGCTCATTCCATGACGTTGTCCAGGCGCGAGATCGGCAAGGTGATCGCGCTGACCAACCCCGCCTCCGGACACGGCGCCGCGATCCGCGCGGCGCAGCTCGCGATCGACCGGCTGCACCGCCGGGGTGTCGAGGTCGTGGAGATCATCGGCGACGACGCGCAGGACGCCCGGTTCCTGGTCGGCGCCGCGCTCGACAAAGGCGCCGACGCGTTGATGGCGACCGGAGGTGACGGCGTCGTCTCCAACGCGCTGCAGGTGCTCGCGGGCACCGGGGTGCCGCTGGGGATCGTCCCGGCGGGCACCGGCAACGACCACGCCCGCGAATTCGGCATCCCCACCAACGATCCCGAGGCGGCCGCGGACGTCGTCGTCGACGGCTGGACGGAAACCGTCGACCTGGGTCGGATCACGTGGGGCGAGGGCTCGCACAAATGGTTCGGGACCGTGGCGGCCACCGGGTTCGATTCCCTGGTCACCGATCGCGCCAACCGGATGCGCCGGCCCCACGGACGCGCGCGCTATTACCTGGCGATGCTCGCCGAACTCTCGCAGCTGCGGCTGCTGCCGTTCCGCATGGCGCTCGACGGAACCCGGGAGATCGCCGCCGATCTCACGCTGGTGGCGTTCGGCAACACCCGCAGCTACGGCGGAGGCATGCTGATCTGTCCCGACGCCGACCACGCCGACGGCCTGCTCGACATCACCATGGTGCACGAGGCGTCACGAACGAAGCTGGTCCGCCTGTTCCCCACCGTCATGAAGGGGACCCATGTAGACCTCGCCGAGGTCAGCACGGCGCGCGCCACGACGATCCACGTGGAGTGCCCCGGCATCAACGTCTACGCCGACGGCGACTACGCCTGCCCGCTGCCCGCCGAGATCTCCGCGGTTCCGGCCGCGCTGCGGGTGCTGAGACCAAACCGGGCCTAGCCCACGCCCCGGCTGAGCCAGGTCACCTCGCCGGCGTCGCCGCCGTCGCGATACGCCTCGAGCGCGTCGTCCCACGCCGTCCCCAGCACCGTGTCCAGCTCGGCGGCCAGCGCGTCGGCGCCCTGGGCCATGATCGAACGCAGCCGCATCTCCCCGACCATGATGTCGCCGTTGGCGCTCATCGCCCCGCTCCACAGGCCCAGCTGCGGGGTGTGGCTGAACCGATGCCCGTCGACGCCGGGGCTGGGATCCTCGGTGACCTCGAACCGCAGCACCGACCAGGAGCGCAGCGCGTTGGCCAGCCGGGCGCCGGTGCCCACCGGCCCCACCCAGTTGGTGACCGCGCGCAGCTGTCCGGGCATCGCCGGCTGCGGCGTCCACGTCAGGTTCGCCTTGGCGCCCAACGTCGACGACAACGCCCACTCGACATGCGGGCATACCGCCGCGGGCGAGGCATGGATATACACCACGCCAGCCGTCACGTCGGCGAATTGATTCGTCGCACGCATCTCTTGCTCCTTCGGTTCCACGAGGGACGTCTTCCCCAACGACCTGGCGGACCCGGCAAGCAGGATGCACTGCTGATGCTGTTGTGTCTTGCGTTTCTATTGTGCCCTGTGATGCCCGTGTTGCGCTAGTCTTCACACCCGATTAGTGGTATTCGGCGAGCACAGCGTCGGAGATCGCCGGCCACGCCTCGCGCGCCCAATCCCCGAAATCACGGTCGGTCAGGACCACCAGCGCCAGCTCCGCGTCGGGATCTGCCCAGATGAAGCCCCCCGCCTGGCCGAAATGGCCGTACGCGCGCGCCGAGTTGCGGGCGCCGGTCCAGTGCGGTGATTTGGCGTCCCGGATCTCGAAACCCAGGCCCCAGTCGTTGGGCCGCTGGACGCCGTAGCCGGGCAGCACCCCGTCCAGGCCCGGGAACTGCACCGTCGTCGCCTCGGCGTGCAACTGCGCCGAGACGATCGAAGGGCACAGCAGGTCGCCGACGAACGACACGAGGTCGGCCACCGTCGAGGTCGCACCGAACCCTGCCTCCGCCGAGCCGCCGCCGAGCCGGGTGCCGCCCATCGCCAGCGGTTCGCACACCGCCTCGGTGAGGTAGCGCCCGAACTCGATGCCCGACTCCCGCTGCACGGTCTCGGCCAGCACCGTGAAGCCATAGTTGGAGTACATCCGCCGGGTGCCCGGCTTGGCCAGCACCCGGTCGGAGTGCATGACCAGGCCCGACGCGTGCGCCAGCAGATGGCGGATCGTCGCGCCGGGCGGGCCGGCCGCGGTGTCCAGGTCGACGACCCCCTCCTCGACGGCCACCTGGACGGCCCGCGCCACCAGCGGCTTGGTCACCGAGGCCAACGCGAACACCCGCCGGGTGTCGCCGTGGTCGGCCAGCACGCCGGCGGGACCCACCACCGCGGCGGCGGCGGCCCGAACCGGCCAGTCGGCGATGGCCGCCAGGGCTCCGGAAGCGGCCATCACTTCCTGGCGATGTAGTAGTTGTTGATCGGGTCCGACTCGACCTCGGCCACCTGCACGCCACCGAACCCGGCGTCGGCCAGCATCGAGGTGGCCAGCTGCTCTCCCCAGGCGGCGCCCAGGCCGGCGCCGTCCAGCGCCAGCGACACGGTCATGCAGTGCATCAATGACGTCGTGTAAAGGTAGGTGCGCATCGGCACCCCGACGTTGTCCTCCAGCCGGCTCGAGGCCTTGATGTCGGCCATCAGCAGGATGCCGCCGGGCCGCAGCGAGCGGTGGATGTTCTCCAGCACCCGCGCCGGGTGGGCCTGGTCGTGGATGGCGTCGAACACCGTGACGACGTCATAGGCGTCGGCCTTGTCCAGTCCGGACAGGTCGTGGCTTTCAAAACTCGCGTTGGTCAGACCCAACCCGGCCGCCTCCCGCCGGCCTGCCGCGATGCCCTCCTCGGAGAAGTCGATGCCGGTGAACCGGCTGGTCGGAAACGCCTTGGCCATCACGTTGATCGCATGCCCGCTGCCGCAGCCGAAATCGGCCACGTCGGCGCCGCAGCGCAGTCGTTCGACCAGTCCGTCGACCAGCGGCAGCACGACCTCGACGAGCGCGGTGTCGTACACCGCCGCGCTCTGCTCGGCCATCAAGGTGTGGAAGCGGTGGTAGTGGCTGTAGGGCAGGCCGCCGCCCCGGCGGAAGCAGTCGATGATCTGCTGCTCCACCTCGCCCAGTTGGGGGATGAACATCGCCGCCAGGGCCAGGTTGTCCGGTCCGGCCGCCCGGGTCAGCACGCGGGCCCGGTGCGCAGGCAACGCATAGGTGGCCGAGTCGGGGTCGTAGTCGACGACATACCCGGTGGTCATGCCGGCCAGCCATTCCCGCACGTAGCGCTCGTCGAGGCCGGCGGCCTCGGCGATCTGCGCGCTGGTGGACGGGGGCAGTCCGGCGATCGTGTCGAACAGACCGGTCTGATGCCCGACGCTGAGCAGCAACGCCAGGCTGGCGCCGTCGATGGCGCCCATGATCCGCCCGGCGAATTCCTTGGTCGTTTCGGTGGTGGTTGCAGAGGTCGTTTCGGCGGCCTCGTGCGGGGTTTCCTGGGATGGCGTCACGTTTGGCGACGCTACACCGGCGGCGTGGACCGGTGCCGACTCCGGCGAATGGATGGACGGGCCACTACGAAATGTATGGCCGGCAGTAGGGTCGGGGCCATGAGTCAGACAGTGCGCGGCGTCATTTCACGCAAGAAGGGCGAGCCCGTCGAGTTGGTGGACGTCGTCGTCCCCGACCCGGGACCGGGCGAGGTCGTGGTCGACGTCATCGCCTGCGGGGTCTGCCACACCGATCTGACCTACCGGGATGGCGGCATCAACGACGAGTACCCATTCCTGCTGGGCCACGAGGCCGCCGGCACGGTGGAGGTGGTGGGGCCCGGTGTGACGGCGGTGTCCCCGGGCGACTTCGTCGTCCTGAACTGGCGCGCGGTGTGCGGCCAGTGCCGGGCCTGCAAACGCGGCAGGCCGCACCTGTGTTTCGACACCTTCAACGCCGCGCAGAAGATGACGCTGACCGACGGCACCGAGCTGACGCCTGCGCTGGGCATCGGGGCGTTCGCCGACAAGACGCTGGTGCACGAGGGCCAGTGCACCAAGGTGAACCCGGAAGCCGACCCGGCCGTCGCGGGCCTGTTGGGCTGCGGGGTGATGGCCGGTATCGGCGCGGCGATCAACACCGGCGCGGTGACCCGCGACGACACCGTGGCGGTGATCGGCTGCGGCGGCGTCGGCGACGCCGCGATCGCGGGCGCCGCGCTGGTCGGGGCACGCCGGATCATCGCTGTCGACACCGACGACACGAAGCTGGAGTGGGCCCGCGAGTTCGGTGCCACCCACACCGTCAACGCCCGCGAGGTCGACGTCGTCGCGGCGATCGCCGAGCTCACCGACGGCTTCGGGGTCAACGTGGCGATCGACGCCGTCGGCCGGCCCGAGACCTGGAAGCAGGCCTTCTACGCCCGCGACCTGGCCGGAACCGTTGTGCTGGTGGGCGTCCCGACGCCCGATATGCGCCTGGACATGCCGCTGGTGGACTTCTTCGCGCATGGCGGTTCGCTGAAGTCGTCGTGGTACGGCGACTGTCTGCCCGAGCGCGACTTCCCCACCCTGATCGACCTGTACCTGCAGGGCCGGCTCCCGCTGGAGCGCTTCGTGTCCGAACGCATCGGGCTGGGCGACGTCGAAGAGGCGTTCCACAAGATGCACGGCGGCAAGGTGCTGCGCTCGGTGGTGATGTTGTGATGGCCCCCATCGAGCGGGTCGTCACGCACGGGACATTCGAAATCGACGGCGGCAGTTGGGAAGTCGACAACAACATCTGGATCTTCGGCAACGACTCCGAGGTGGTGGTCTTCGACGCCGCCCACACCGCCGAGCCGATCCTGAACGCCGTCGGCGGCCGCAAGGTGGTCGCGGTGGTGTGCACGCACGGCCACAACGATCACGTCACGGTGGCCCCGCAGCTGGGCGCGGCCCTCGACGCGCCGGTGCTACTGCATCCCGGCGACGAGATGCTGTGGCGGATGACCCACCCGGACAAGGACTTCCGAACAATCTCCGACGGAGACACGCTGCACGTCGCCGGCACCGAACTTCATGCGCTGCACACCCCGGGCCACTCCCCCGGATCGGTGTGCTGGTATGCCCCCGAGTTGGACACCGTGTTCAGTGGCGACACCCTGTTCGCCGGCGGCCCGGGTGCGACGGGGCGCTCCTACTCCGACTTCCCGACGATCCTGCGGTCCATCTCGGAGCGGTTGGGCCGGCTGCCCGGCGACACCGTCGTGCACACCGGCCACGGCGACAGCACCACCGTCGGCGACGAGATCGTCCACTACGAGGAGTGGGTGGCCCGTGGGCATTAGTTGACGGCCCACGAGCGTAACCTGACTGCGAATTTCGGCCCGGATTCTCGCGGTGGCGTTACGCTCGCGGCAGTCCAGGAGGAGCCTAGGGGCGAGATCTGTTCGGGAACCTGGTCTGGGTGCTGTTCAGCGAATGTTTCCCGCCCCCGCGATCAGCGGCAGGTCCAGCGCGGTGACCCAGCCCGGCCGCAACTCGTTGACCGCCGGAACCGCGTGCAGCGCACGCATCCCGGTCGCCAGGCACCCGGCCGTGGCCGCGTCCCGGCCCGAGCCGTCGGTGAACCGGAACGCGGTCTCCTGGAAGATGCTCGGCGTCCCCTCGATGTCCACCCGGTAGACGTCGTCGTCGTGGCCCGACGGCCACTCCGGGGCGGCGTCGCGGCCGATGCGGTTGACGTGCTCGAGCTGGATACGAGTTTCGCCCTGGTAGATCCCGTTGATGGTGAATCGGACAGCGGCGACGTGGCCGGGTTCGATGACGCCCTTGATCGTGGTGCGCTCGGTCGGGGTCACCCACTTGTCCCAAGTGGTGGTCATCTCGTCGAGCGTGATGCCGGCGGCGTGCGCGATCATCGGGACGGTGGCGCCCCACGCGAAGATCAGCACATCGGGGTTCTCCAGCATCGGGCTGTATTCGGGCTCACGCCCGATGCCCATCTCGACTTCGTAGTCGCCTTCGTAGTTGGTGTAGTCCAGCAGCTCCGAGGCGCGCACCCGCCGTACCTCGGAGCACAGGCCCATCAGCGTCATGGGGAACAGGTCGTTGGCGAATCCGGGGTCGATGCCGGTGGTGAAGCACGACGACTCCCCCAGCTCGCAGGCCTGCGTGATCGGCGCGATCCACTGCGGCGGGTTCAGCGACATATTCGGCCAGACCCACGGGGTCATCGCGGTCGAACACACGTCGATACCCGCCCGCAGGAACCGCGTGATCAGCGCGATGTTGTCCTTGGCGTGCATCGCCGTCGGGCCGTAGTGCACCAGCGCGTCGGGGTTCAGGGCGATCAGGGCGTCGACGTCGTCGGTGGCGACGACGCCCACCGGCGCGGGCAACCCGCAGATCTCGCCGACGTCGCGCCCGACCTTGTCGGGGTTGCTGACCCCGACACCCACCAACTCGAATGCCGGGTGCTTGACGATCTCGGCGATCACCATCTTGCCGACGAACCCGGTGCCCCAGACCACCACACGCTTCGACCCGCTTGACCCGCGCTCCGACATGTTCACCTTTCGGTCACCGCCCCTACCCGGATTCACACTAAGCGCGCCACACGGGCGACAGCTAGGATCTGGCACGTGCAACGGGCGGCGAAACCGGCCTGGCTCACCAGGAATGTGTGGGTGCTGTCGCTGGTGTCGCTGCTGCAGGACTCCGCCAGCGAACTGCTCTACCCGCTGTTGCCGCTCTATCTGACGACCGTGCTGGGCGCGCCGCCTTCGGTGGTCGGGGCGGTGGAGGGCGCGGCGGAGGGCGCGGCCTCGCTCACCAAGGTCGCCTCGGGCCCGCTGGGCGACCGGTTCGCCCGCCGCCCCCTGATCGCAACGGGTTACGGCATGGCGGCGTTGGGCAAGCTCATCGTCGCGGCGGCCGGGGCGTGGCCCGGGGTGCTGGCCGGGCGGGTGGTCGACCGGTTGGGCAAGGGGCTGCGCGGCGCGGTTCGCGACGCCCTGCTGGTCGACGGCATCGAGCCGGCGCAGCGCGGCCGGGTGTTCGGGTTTCACCGGACGATGGACACGCTCGGCGCGGTCATCGGTCCGCTGCTCGGCCTGGCCGGCTACGAGCTGTTCGATCACCGGATCGGCCCGGTGCTCTACCTGGCGGTGATCCCCGCCGGGCTCAGCGTCCTGCTGATCGCCTGGGTTCGCGAACGGCCGCGGGACGTGGCGCGCGCGGCCCGGCATTCGATGTTCACGGGCGCGCGGCAGCTGCCCGGCCGGTACTGGGACGTGGTCTCGTTCCTGGTCGCATTCAGCGTCGTCAACTTCCCTGACGCGCTGTTGTTGTTGCGGCTCAAGGAAATCGGCTTTTCGGTCGTCGGTGTCATCATGGCCTATGTCGGCTACAACGCGGTGTACGCGCTGGTGAGCTTGCCGGCCGGTGTGCTCGCGGACCGCGTCGGCCGGCCGCTGACCTACGGGGTCGGGCTGGTGTTCTTCGCCGTCGGCTATCTGGGACTGGGCATCACCACGGACCCGGCGACGGCGTGGGGTCTGATCGCGGTGTACGGGTTGTTCACCGCCTGCTACGACGGCGTCGGTAAGGCATGGGTCTCGACGCTTGTCGGGGGCGAGCTACAGTCCAACGCCCAGGGACTGTTCCAGGGACTGAGCGGGTTCGCGGTGCTCGCGGCGGGACTGTGGGCAGGCTTTCTGTGGGGCGCGGACGGCCGGCTGCCGTTGCTGATCTCGGGTTCAGTCGGCGCGGTGTTCGCTGTGGTGCTGTTCGGCGCCGCCGCGCGCCGCTGACTCCGAGCCGCTTTCCTACCGTCGCGCGTGATGACACGACGGGTGACCATGACCGGCTGCACGCACTGACCGTGCCGAGCAGGCGCAACACTCCCGCCGGGGGTTCGCACGGATTAGGCTCGCTCCCACGACTTCAATGGAGAAGTTCACTGGCGAAGGAGATGCAGTTGAGCCTCAAGACGGGTATCGCGACGCGGCCCAACGGGACGCCACCACCCGAGATCCCGTTGGGCGACATCCATCTCGAGTCACTGGAGTTCTGGGGCCGCGACGACGACTTCCGCGACGGCGCCTTCGCCACCCTGCGCCGCGAGCAACCGATCTCGTTCTGGCCCGCGATCGAGTACGACGGGTTCGAAGCGGGCACCGGGTACTGGGCGCTGACCAGGCACGACGACGTTCACTTCGCCAGCCGCCATCCGGAGATCTTCAGCTCGGCGGGGGGCATCACGATCGGCGACCAGTTGCCGGAGATCTCCGAATACTTCGGCTCGATGATCGTGCTCGACGATCCGCGGCATCAGCGGCTGCGTTCGATCGTGAGCCGAGCCTTCACCCCGAAAGTGGTGGCGCGTATCGAGGCGTCGGTGCGCGAGCGAGCCCGGCGGCTGGTCGCCGCGCTGATCGCCGAGCACCCGGACGGGCAGGCGGAGCTGGTCACCGAACTCGCCGGGCCGCTGCCGCTGCAGGTCATCTGCGACATGATGGGCATCCCCGAGGAAGACCATCAGCGGATCTTCCACTGGACCAACGTGATTCTCGGGTTCGGCGACCCCGACCTGGCCACCGACTTCGACGAGTTTCTTCGGGTTTCGATGGATATCGGCGCGTACGCCAGCGCGCTGGCCGAGGACCGCCGCGCCGATCAGCACGACGACCTGACGACGAGCCTGGTGCAGGCCGAAGTCGACGGTGAACGCCTGACGTCGGCCGAGATCGCGTCGTTCTTCATCCTGCTGGTGGTGGCGGGCAACGAGACGACGCGCAACGCGATCAGCCACGGGGTGGCGGCCCTGTCCCGCTTCCCCGCCGAGCGCGACAAGTGGTGGGCTGACTTCGACCGCCTGACGCCCACCGCCGTCGAGGAGATCGTGCGCTGGGCCTCGCCGGTGGTCTACATGCGACGCACGATGACTCGCGATTACAAGCTCAGCGGCACCACGATGAAGGCCGGTGACAAGGTCACGCTGTGGTACAACTCGGCCGATCGCGACGAGTCCACCTTCGCCAACCCCTGGCTCTTCGACGTGGCGCGCACCCCCAACCCGCACCTCGGCTTCGGCGGCGGAGGTGCACACTTCTGTCTGGGCGCCAACCTGGCCCGCCGCGAGATCAGGGTGGTCTTCGACGAGTTGCGCCGCGAGATACCCGACATCGTGGCCACGGAGGAACCCGCCCGTCTGCTGTCGCAGTTCATCCACGGCATCAAGAGGCTACCCGTGGCCTGGACTCCCCCGAGGTGACGACCCGTCTCGGCCGGTCTGGAAGACCATGGCCGCGACGACACCGCTGACCGTGTCCAAACTGAGCAGCCACATCGGTCTCGGCGCGAGCAGACGCGAAAGCCCCCGCACCGCGTTCCCCGACCAAAGCCACGAGATCATCGCGATCAGGCACAGCGCCGACGCGGTAATCGTCGAGTTCTGACTGGTGGGCACCCATCGCGGATACCTGGGCAAGGTCCCGCCCACCGGCAGCCGGTTCCGGGTGCGCATGACCGCCTATTTCGTGTTCGACGAGTCCGAAACGCTTGTCTGCGAACGCATTTACTTCGACACGCCGACCATGCTCAAGCAGCTGCTGGGCGGGCTGAACATGAAGCGGCCGGCGAACTGGCCACCGGCCGCGCACCGCGGGCGCGTCAGCAACCGAGTTGCCCCGCGAGGTCGAGGAAGTCGGAGGCGTTGACGTCGAACTCCGCGGAGTAGGCCACGTCGGCCGCCCCGCCCGGCCCGAATTCCAGCGGCCGCGCGACGAAGGCGGTGCCGAACCCCAGAGCCGCGGCGGCGCGCAGGTCGTACTTGTGGCTTGCCACCATCATGATCTCGGCTGGCTCCAGCCCCAGATAGGTCGCCGCCATGCGGTAGATCGCCGGGTCGGGTTTGAACACCCCGGCCATCTCCGCGGCGAAGACCGCGTCCCACAGCAGCCGGGCCCGCTTGGAGATGTTGACCAGCGCGGAGACGTCGGTGTTCGACAGCGTCGCCAACGTGAACGCATTCTTCAGCCGCGTCAGCCCGGGCACCGCGTCGGGCCACGGCCGCAGGCGCTGCCGCGCCTCGTCGCAGAGAGTCGAAAAGAAATCCGTCGCCGTTCTCTGCACGTCGAACAGCAACGCCCGCAGCACGGCCACCACTCTACGATGAGCCCCGTGGCCGATGACGTCGACAGCACCGGACCGGAAGAACCCGACTACCGGTTCACGTTCGCCAACGAACGGACCTTCCTGGCCTGGCAGCGGACCGCGCTGGGGTTGCTCGCCGCCGCCGTCGCACTGGTGCAACTGGTTCCGGAACTGACCATCCCCGGCGCACGCCGCGGGCTGGGCGTGGGCCTGGCGGTGCTGGCCGTCCTCACCAGCGGGATGGGATGGCTGCGCTGGCATCAAGCAGACGGGGCGATGCGTCGCGGCGACCCGTTGCCACGTCACCCCTCGCCGCTCTACCTCGCGGTGGGGCTCAGCCTGGTCGGGCTCATCGCGCTCGGGCTGGTACTGGCCAAGGCGTCGCTGGCGTGAGCGGCACCCCGGCCCTGTCCGATCGCGGGCTTCAGGCGGAGCGCACGGCGCTGTCCTGGTCGCGCACGTCGTTCGCGTTCCTGGTCAACGGCGCGCTGCTGATGATCAGGAACCTGCACGGATCAACCGGACCTGCGGGGTGGATCCCGGCCGGGCTGGCCGGCGCGGTGGCGTTGCTCACCTACTACATCTCGCTTCGGCGCCAGCTGATACTGCAGCAGCCCGTCAGCACCCGGATCACCGCCCGACGGTCGGTCTACTGCGTCGGTGTGGCGTCGCTGCTGCTCATCGTCGTGACGACCATCGGCCAGCTCCTCCAGTAGCCGCCAACGACCGCGGCGCCTCCGGTTCGGTGCGCACGGCAACTCGCCGTAGCTGCTCGGAGAGCCTGCGGACCTCGTGGCGGAGCTCGGCGATCTCGGCGGACGAGCTCGCCTGCTGCGCGCTGTCCGTCTCCGATACCCGTTCGACGATCCAGGAGGCCAGCGACGCGGTGACCACGCCCACCAAGGTGATGCCGCCGATCATCAGCATCACGGCGACCAGCCGACCCGCGACGGTGACGGGGTACAGGTCGCCGTAGCCGACCGTGGTCACCGTGGACACGGCCCACCACAACGCCTCGCCGAACGAGGTGATTTTGGCGCCAAGGTGTCCGCGTTCGAAGTCGAGGACCGCCACCGACGAGACATAGATCAGCAGACACACACCCGTGATGGTGTAGGTGAGGATCCGCCCGCGCATCGCCATACCGATGGCCTTCTGCAACGCGCCGGCCAAAACGACCAATCGGAGGAGAAGCAACGGCCTCATGAGGGGAAGTGCGGCGACCAGCAAGTCGAACAGGTGATGGACGAACCAGTGCCGCTTGTCGGACGCCAAAGTGAGACGGACCAGGTAATCGCCGACGAACAGACACCAGGCGACCCAGCTCGACAGCCACAGAATGTGCGTCCCCACCCGTCCGAGATGGCCCAGCACGTGCACCGAGTACAGGGCGATGAAGGCGATGGCGACCAACACCAACGGCAACTCGGTGACATGCTGCCAGCGTTCTTCTTGTGTCGACTTTTCGGTTTGCTCACCCACGCGGCGGGCCTCCGTTATCCATAGTCGTCACATCTCTGGCGAATTCGGTGACCGAGAACCTCTGACCTCGCCCCGCCAGACATACACGTATCCTGGCCATCATCACAACTCGATAACGAGTGTTCCCGGAATCCGGGATTTTATTCCGGTCGGTCGCGGCCCACGTCCACACCTCTGACACACCTCCGACGCCGGCGGTACTGCCCGGGAAAGTTTTCGCGACGCCGCTCTTCGAGACACTGACGACCTTATGCAACTATTGCTATTGGTGGTAAATTACCAGGTCAGTTGATCGCCAACACGAGTCACGGTCGCCGCCCTTGCGCCGCACCTTTCGCCGTCGGGAAAGGACCGGTCCGGCATGAGACACGGAGACATCTCGTCGAGTCCGGACACCGTCGGTGTCGCCGTGGTGAATTACAAGATGCCGCGGCTGCACACCCTTGACGAGATTCCCGCCAATGCCCAACACATCGCCGACATGGTGGTGGGTATCAAGCAGGGCCTGCCGGGAATGGATCTGATCGTCTTCCCGGAGTATTCGACCCAGGGCATCATGTACGACGAGGCGGAGATGTACGCGGCCGCCACCACCATCCCCGGCCCGATCACACAGATCTTCGCCGAGGCGTGCCGCGCCGCCAAGACGTGGGGCGTGTTCTCGCTGACCGGCGAACAGCATGAGGAACACCCCCACAAACCGCCGTACAACACGCTCATCCTGATCAACGACCGCGGCCAGATCGTCCAGAAGTACCGCAAGATCATTCCGTGGAACCCGATCGAGCCGTGGTATCCCGGCTCCGACACCTACGCCGTCGAGGGTCCGAAGGGGGATCCTGGTGTCACTGATCGTCTGCGACGAGGGCAATTACCCCGAGATCTGGCGCGACTGTGCGATGAAAGGCGCCGAGCTCATCGTCCGCCCGCAGGGCTACATGTATCCCGCCGCCGAGCAGACGGTGCTGATGTCCAAGGCGATGGCCTGGGCCAACAACGTCTACGTCGCCGTGGCGAATGCGGCTGCTGTCCATCTCGGCGATCCGCGACGCGCGGCGAACCGGGCAATCGCAGAACCACCTGTTCAAATTGCTGCATCGCGGCTACACCGGTGTGCACGCGGCCGGCGAGGGCGACAAAGGTGTTGCCGACTGCCCGCTCGACTTCTACAAACTCTGGGTGAACGACCCGAAGAAGGCCCAGGAGAACGTGGAGTCGATCACCCGCGACACCATCGGCGTCGCCGAGTGCCCGGTGGGTGACCTGCCCACCGAACACGACCAGAAAACCTGACCGTGCTGACCGTCGACGCCGCCGTTACCGAATTCGCTGCGGGCGACGAAGCCGGCCGCGGGCCCGAAAGCCTCGTCCAGTCAATCGGATGCGCCACGTTTGCACTCCCGGGCTCGCGTTCGCAGCGCCCGCAGGGTTGCACGGGTTGTCGCCGGGGGGACGGTCGTGCCAAAGATCCACCTGCGAAATGGCCGAACAGAACACGGCGGTGCACAATCTGGGCCGGCCACCAAGTGGAGAATCGCACGCACGTCGAGAACCGTTGCCCGGCAGTCTTTTCACGGGCCACCCCCGAATGCCTCGGAGGATTCGACCCCTCTGATGCGCGTCGAAAAGCCGGCCCCCGCAAGGTCCAATTTGCGCATGCCGGTTGCAGATTCGGCGGTCTTGTGCGGAAATAGACGAGTCGGGTAAATCACAATGTCGGCATCCGCTCGCATGGGGAGTATCACCGCATGAACGCACGTCACATCGCTCGTCTTCTCGGTCCGGCCGTCGTCGCGGCGTCAGGCCTGGGCGCCTGGGCCCTGACTTCGGCCATTCCGTTCGCCGCCGCC
>NZ_JBMIOP010000031.1:0-31031 GCF_049197365.1 Mycobacterium sp. THU-M104 | reverse complement strand
TGGCCGGGACGCGCGCGTTCGGCCGGGGCGCGGCGCATGACCGCCGGGCCCGCGCCGATCTGGAGTCTAACTCCAAAGAGATCGTGGAGCATGCCATTTCGGTGCGCAGCTCGCTGCAGGAGATGACCGAGATCGCGCAGCCCGGGACCGCATCGGTCACCGATTTCATGACGGTGCGCGAGCGGGGGAGCGTGCAGCACCTCGGCTCGACGATCACCGCGCGCCTGGGCTCGTCGAACGACCGGATGGATGCGCTGGAAGCGCTCTTCCCGGCGGTCACCGCGTCGGGCATTCCCAAACCGGCCGGGGTCGAGGCCATCCTGCGCCTCGACGACACCCCGCGCGGACTGTATTCCGGTGCCGTCGTGACCGTTTCGGCGGACGGCGGGCTGGACGCGGCGCTGGCGCTGCGGGCCGCCTACGAGCGCGACGGCACGACCTGGCTTCGGGCCGGTGCCGGGATCATCGAGGAGTCCGACCCCGAGCGCGAATTCGAGGAGACCTGCGAGAAGCTGTCCACCCTCGCGCCCTACCTGGTCCCCGCTCGGTAGCGTCGCGCCGGCGGCGTGACCCGCTCGTGACGCCCGTAGGGACCAAAGACCCTTTTCAATCGCCTCCCGGCGTGGCTTTCTTGATGTAACCGCATGACACAGATACATTGCGAGTTACTGGCGGAAACAGATAACTGGGAGGGCTTTGTGTCCAAGGGAATGACCGATTTACAGCTACTTCACGAGCTTGAGCCCGTGGCCGAGCGGCTGCTCAACCGGCATCTCGAGAAGTTCAAGGAGTGGAACCCGCACGACTACGTTCCGTGGTCGGACGGCAAGAATTTCTCCGCGCTAGACGGCCAGGACTGGGAGCCCGGCCAGAGTCGGCTCACCGACGTGGCGCAGGTGGCGATCGTGCAAAACCTACTGACTGAGGACAATTTGCCGTCGTATCACCGCGAGATCGCGATGAACTTCAGCATGGATGGCCCGTGGGGGCAGTGGGTGAACCGGTGGACCGCCGAGGAGGCCAGGCACAGCACGGCGCTGCGTGACTACCTGGTGGTCACCCGCGCCGTCGACCCGGTCGAGCTGGAGAAGCTTCGCCTTGAGCAAATGACCCGCGGCTTCAGTCCGGGGCAGAATAGTCAGGGCGACATGTTTGCTGAGAGCATCTTCGACTCGGTCATGTACGTCTCGTTCCAGGAACTGGCCACTCGGGTTTCGCACCGCAACACCGGCAAGGTCGCCGGCGACCCGATCGCCGAACAGCTGATGGCCAGGGTGTCCCACGACGAGAACCTGCACATGATCTTCTACCGGGATGTCAGCGCCGCGGGCCTGGACATCGCCCCGAATCAGGCCATGCGGTCGGTGCACAAGATTCTGCGCAACTTCAAGATGCCCGGCTTCACGGTGCCGGAATTCCGGCGCAAGGCGGTGATCATCGCCGTCGGCGGCGTCTACGACCCGCGCATCCATCTCGACGAGGTGGTGATGCCGGTGCTGAAGAAGTGGCGCATCTTCGAGCGCGAGGACTTCACCGGCGAGGCCGCCTGGATGCGCGACGACTTGGGCTTGCTGGTCAAGGAGCTCGAGGCGGCCGGCGACAAGTTCGACGAATCCAAGCAGCGCTATCTGGAGCGCGAGGCCCGCAGGACCGAGAAGATCACCGCCAGCAGGGTGCTCAGAACCCAGGGGACGCTGACGCTCAGCGGGCACTAGCCTTCGGATCAAGCCCGGACACGCCGAACGTGAAGCTAATGCGAAAAATTGCCACAAATCTCGCGGCGGCTTCACGTTCGACGTGTGATCGTCTCCCACCTTCGTCAGCGGGACCCTCGGCGCGACCGTGACATGCGCGACCATGACATGAGAGCCGTAGCCGTCCGCCGTCAGCTCAGGGCGGCCAGGGCCGTCGCCGGGTCGTAGCCGGTGAACCCGTCGAGATCGCCGTTGCGCAGTCGGTTCACCCAGCCCGGGTCGGCGAGCAGCGCGCGGCCGATGGCCGCGATGTCGAACTCACCGGCGTCGAACTGCTCCACCAGGCGCTCGACCGGCGCGGGCTGGATCACCTGACCCCGCTTCTCGCTGCGGAACTGCGTTTCCAACCCCACCGACCCGACGGCGATGACCGGCAGCCCGGTGACCTTTTTGGCCCACCCGGCAAGGCTCAACTTGCCGTCGTAGCCAGGGAACGCGGGCACGTAGTGCCTGCGCGTGGAGGGGTGGAGCATGTCCACCCCGGCCTCGACCAGCGGGGAGAGCAACTCCTGCAGCTGGGTGGGGTCCTCAGCGATCGTGGCCGTGTAGTCGGTGCCCTTCCACTGCGAGAAGCGGAAGATGATCGGATGGTCCGGGCCGACGGCGGCGCGGACCGCGGCGATGACCTCCGCGGGGAAGCGGGTACGCGCCGACAACGACCCGCCGTAGGCGTCGGTGCGCAGATTGGTTCGCTCCCAGAAGAATTCGTCCAGCAGATAGCCGTGGGCGCCGTGGATCTCGACGGCGTCGAAGCCGAGGTCACGGGCGGTGGCGGCGCTGTCGGCGTACAGCTGAGCGACTCGCGGCAGCTCGTCGGCCTGCAGCGCCCGGCCCTTCGGCGTGCCGAGCCCGTCGACGCCCGACGGGCTGACCGGGACAACACCGTCTGCGTCGTCGCGCTGAGCGCCCTGATGCCACAGCTGGGCGGCGATCGCGGCGCCTTCACCGTGGACGGCGTCGACGACGCGCCGCCACCCGGCCGCGACGTCGTCGCCGGCGATCGTCGGGACGGTGTAGGGGTAGCCCGCGGCCGGGTCGGGCAACCGGATTCCCTCGGTGATGATCAGGCCGACGCCACCGGCGGCGCGGCGCCGGTAATACTCGGCCACATCGGCGCCCGGGATTCCGCCCGGCGAGGCCTGCCGGGTCATCGGCGCCATCGCGAACCGGTTCGGCACGCTCAGCGAGCGGACGGTGAACGGCGTGAAGAGATCGTGTTCTGCCACGAACCGCTCCAACGCTTCTCCGGGCGCGCCTATTCCGCTGCCGGGGGGCCGGCCGGCACGGGTTGGCGCCGCCGCGACGGACGGTTGCGCACCAGCGTCGGCCACCAGAACCACGGCCCGAGAATCCTGACGATGCACGGCACGACGAACGACCGCACGATCAGCGTGTCGAGCAGCAAACCGATGCACACGGTGGACCCCACCTGACCGATCGTCCGCAGATCGCTGGTGAGCATTGCCAGCATGGTGAACGCGAACACCAGGCCCGCCGACGTGACCACGCCACCGGTGCTGCCGAGGGCGCGGATCAGCCCCGTGTGCAACCCCGCACCGATCTCTTCCTTGACTCGCACGATCAGCAACAGGTTGTAGTCCGAGCCCACCGCCACCAGGATGATGAACGTCAGCGGCAACACCAGCCAGTGCAGGTGCAGACCGATCAGATGCTGCCAGAGGAGAATGGAGAGCCCGAATGCCCCGGCGTAGGAGAACGCCACCGTTCCGGGAATGACCAAGGCCGCCACCAGGCTTCGGGTGAGGAACATCATGATCAGAAAGATCAGGATGAACGCGGCGATTGCCGCGATCATCAGATCGGACATCGCGTATTCCTTGATGTCTTTGTCGTTGGACCCCGAACCGCCGATGTAGACGCGGGCGCCGGCCAACGAGGTCTCCTTGAGGACCGTGGTGATCGCGGTCGGGAACTTCTCGACATGCTCCACGCCTTCGGGGCCCATCGCGTTGCCCTCGTGGGTGACGATGAACCGGGCGGCTTCGCCGTCCGGGGACATCATGAGCTTGATGCCGGTTTTGACGTCTTCGTTGTCGAAACCTTCGTGGGGGATGTAGAAGTAGTCGTCGCTGCGGGCCCGGTCGAAGTCGTTGCCGACGTTGATCATGTCATCGAACGTCTGGTCGGTCTGGATGGACTGCAGATCTGCCGAGCCGTAACTGTTGACCAGCTTCGACCGCAGGGCCTCGGTGTCATCGGCCGTGGCTTTCAGCTGCTCGATGATCTTCGGGAAGGCTTTGTCCACCTCTTCGAGGGAGACTTTGGCGTTCCCGATGTCTTCGGCCAACTTGTCGATGTTGTCGAGTGCTTCGAACAGCGATCTGAACGTCCAGCAGATGGGAATGTCGAAACAGTGTTTCTCCCAATAGAAGTAACTCTTGACGGGTCGGAAGAAGTCGTCGACGTTTGCGGTTTCCTGATTCAACTCGTCGCTGATCCGTTGCAGATCCTCGACGGTGAGGACGGTCTGATGCAGTTCGTCGGACACCTTCTGGAAGAAGCCGATCTCCTTGCGCAGCACTTCGACGGTATGCGCCTGGATATCTGCCTGCTGGTCGGTGTTGGAATTCTGTTCCCTGTTGAACGGGAGCTGCTGACCGCTGCCGCTGCCCTGTGTGGTGAACAAGTACGGAATGCTGGCATGCTCGAGCGGCCGGCCCAGTGGCCTCGTCATACTTTGCACCATCGCCACACCGGGCAGGCGGATCAGAGCTTTGGCGACCCGGTCGAGTGTGATGAAGTCGGCCGAGTTGCGCATGTCGTGGTCGGTTTCGATCATCAGCATCTCGGAGAAGAGTTTGCTTTTGGAAAAGTGCCGATCGGCCGCGGCGAAACCCAACTTGGCCGGGGCGTCAGACGGCTGGTACTGACGGTCGTCGTAGTTCTGCCGGTAGGTCGGCACGAAGATTGCCCCGATCATGACGACGGCCGAACTGGCTGCCAGGATCGGCACCGGCCAGCGCACCACACTGGCGGCGATGCGCCGGTACAGGTGTGCCTTCGCCTTGTGTTTGGGATCGAACAGCCCCAGCAGGCTGCCCACGGTCAGCAGCGCCGGGCCCAGCGTCATCGCGGCGATGATGGTGAAGATCATCGTGATCGCCACTGCCGGGCCCATGGTGTGGAAGTAGTTCAGCCGCGCGAAAGTCAGGCAGTAACACGCCCCCGCGATCGTCAGCCCCGAGCCGATGATGATCGGCGCCACACCCTTGTAGGCGATGTAGAAACTGTCCTCGCGGCTCGCACCGTTTTGTCGCGCCTCGTGGTAGCGACCCATCAGGAAGATGCCGTAATCCGTTCCCGCACCCAGGGTCAGGGCGATGACGATGTTCACCGCGAACGACGAGAGTTCGATGAATCCGAGGTGGCCGAGGGTGGCGGTGATCCCCTTGGCGACCAGCATTTCGATGAGGACCCCCAGCAAAGGCACCAGGAGCACCGAGGGTGCGCGGTAGACCACCAACAACATCAGGACTATCAGGATGATCGTGACGATCGTGACGTTGTTCAGGCTGTTGTTGGCGGTGGTGAGCGTGTCGGAGGCCAGCGGGGCCGCGCCACTGACGTAGACCTTGAGGCCGGGGGGAGGGGGGTCTTTGGCGACGATGTCACGCACGGCCTGCACGGACTGATTGGCTTCGATCTGGCCGATGTCACCGGCCAGACGCAACAGCACGTAGGTGGCCTTGCCGTCGACGCTCTGCGCCCCTGCTGCGGTGAACGGTTTGCCCCAGAGGTCCATGACGTACTGCACGTGCCGTTTGTCGCGCTCGAGGCGGCGCATCAGTCCGTCGTAGTACTCGTGATCGGCGACGACCAGCGGCCGATTGGCCTCGAACACGAGCATGGTCAAGTTGGTGGAGTCGGATTCGTGAAACTTCTCGCCGATGTGCAGCAGCGCCCGTTGCGAGGGCGCGTAGTGCGGCACCATCGGTCCGGCGAGTTCTTCTGCGACCCGTTCCACTTGGGGCATGAAGGTGTTCGTGGTCACCGCGACAAGACCCCAGAACAGGATGATCGGTATCGCGAAAGCGCGAACCATTCGCGGGATGAAAGGGCGTTTGACAGGCGCGTCGTCCACGCGGTGTTCACTCATGCCGATTTCACCCGGCATTCGACGTCCGCGTCTTGATGGTGACTGACCTGTTCGTCGCGCACCACGCCATCCACCAGCATCCGACAGCCCACGTGCGCGCCGTGAACGTGGACCGAGACACTGCCGGAGACCACCGTGAGCGTCGTCGTCTCGGTGTGGGACCACGGCAACGTCGTGACATCCACCTGATGGGGATGCCCGTCGATGTCGATGTAGACGAGTTGGCCGCCCTTTCCGGCGGAGCCGAACACCTCATAGGTGAGCCGTTTGGGGTTGAACTCCTCGGGCGCCTGCGGTCCGTTGACGGTGATGACCGGCGGGGGAGCGGAGAACTGATGCACCTTCCACATACCGACCGCGCCCACACCGATCGCGACGGCGGTGACCAGCGGCATCCACGCCCGGGCCAGGACGGTCCTGGCCACTGACGCACGAGGAGTCACTCGACCACCTTTCGGGCTACCGTGCCTGGCCGCACGCTCTCGCCTCGGTCCCGACGAACTGCCGGGGCCGGCACGACCCATCCATGTATCAGACAGATTGACATATGGAGCGAAGGGAGAATATCAGTTTGTGGACGTTAGCGTCTACTGCAGGCGTTTCTTCAACCGCGCGCTGGCGCGCAGCCGGATGGCGAGGTTCGTGGAGGTGAACATCGGGATCACGCCGAGGAATGTCCGTTCGGACGGCGTGGCCCCGTGCAGATGTTCGAGGCTGCCCATCACGTAGAAGCACCCCAGCATGAACAAGGCGGCAGGGATGCAGAGCGCCATCGGCGAACCGCGGTCGGCGACGACCTGCTTGGCATAGTCCAGCTCCTCTCGCGACATCGGCTGGCCCTTTCGCACCTTGTCCAGCACCGTTTTGGCGCTCCCGATCTCCTCGCTGATCGGCAACGTGGGCCGGGCGCCCAGCCGCTTGACGAACACAGTGGCAACCGAGGCGAACGTCAGCACCAGGGTCAGGGAGATCAGCGTCAGGGCACCCCATAAACCCAACGTCATTGGTTGCTCCTTTGCTTCGCCACCCGTTGGGCGGGGTCACGGTTCGGGAACGGTTCGGTCACCCCGCGTCACGTCGTACGGTACCGCGCTTCCCGGGGTCGACAATGCCGAACATGACGCAGTTGTGGGAGCCCGGCGTTGGCGCATGAAATCTCGCGGCAGACGTTTCTGCGGGCTGCCGCTGCGGGGCTGGCCGCAGGGACGGTCCTGGGCGGGGGACGAGCGCGGGCAGAACCGAAAGCCACGGGCTGGAGCGGTCTTTCGTCCGTCATCAGAGGCCAGGTGATCCTGCCGGACCAGGGTCCCCAATTCGCCACGGTCAAGCAGGTTTTCAACACCAACTACAACGATGCGATGCCTGCGGCGGTCGTCGTCCCGACCTCGACCGCCGACGTGCAGAAAGCGATGGCGTTTGCCGCGGCGCACAACCTCAAGGTCGCCCCGCGCGCAGGTGGGCACTCCTACGTGGGGGCCTCCACGGCCAACGGCACCATGGTGCTCGACCTGCGGCAGTTGCCCGGTGGCATCAACTACGACGCGGCCACCGGGCACGTCACGGTGACACCGGCGACCGATCTGTATGCGATGCACGAGGCGCTGGCCGGAGCGGGCCGCGGCGTGCCGACGGGGACCTGCCCGACGGTCGGTGCGGCGGGTCACGCGCTGGGGGGCGGCCTGGGCGCCGATTCGCGGCACGCGGGCCTGCTGTGCGACCAGTTGACGTCGGCGTCGGTGGTACTGCCCGGCGGCCGGGCGGTCACCGCGTCGGCCGCCAACAACCCCGATCTGTTCTGGGGGTTGCGCGGCGGCGGTGGCGGCAACTTCGGTGTGACCACCTCGCTGACCTTCGCCACGTTCCCCGCCGGTGACGTCGACGCCGTGAACCTCGATTTCCCGCCGGAGTCGCTCGCCCAGGTTCTCGTCGGTTGGCAGAACTGGCTGCGCACGGCCGACCGGAACAGCTGGGCGCTGGCCGATGCCACGGTCGACCCGATGGGCACCCACTGCCGGATCCTGGCGACCTGCCCGGCCGGATCGGGCGCCGGGGTGCAGCGCGCCATCGTCTCGGCCGTCGGCATCCAGCCGACCGGCACCGAGACCCACACGTTCAACCGCATGGACCTGGTGCGGTATCTGGCCGTCGGGAACCTCAACCCGGCACCGTTGGGGTATGTCGGCGGATCCGACGTCCTGCCGCTGGTCAACGCGGGCACCGCGCAGGGAATCGCGGCGGCGGTCAACGCCTTCCCCCGCGGGGCGGGCCGCATGCTGGCGATCATGCACGCCCTGGATGGCGCGCTGGCGACCGTGGCGCCGGGGGCTACGGCCTTTCCGTGGCGGCGCCAGTACGCGCTGGTGCAGTGGTATGTCGAAACGTCCGGATCGCCGGCAGCGGCCACCGCTTGGCTCAACACGGCACACCGAGCGGTGCAACCATATTCGGCCGGCGGCTATGTCAACTACCTCGAGGCGAACCAGCCGGCGTCGCGGTACTTCGGTCCGAATCTGTCGCGGCTGAGCGCCGTGCGCCAGAAGTACGATCCCGGCCGCGTCATGTTCTCCGGGCTGCCCGTCTGAGCGTTTGCGCCGAGCCCGACCCGCGAGCGTAACGGGGCTGCGAAATCCGCGGCCACTTTTCGCAGTGGCGTTACGCTCGCGGGCCAAGACGGCCGGCGATCGCCTTCTTGTCGACCTTGCCGACGGGTGTCGTGGGCAGCGCCGCCATCTCGACCAGCATGTCCGGGCGTGCGTGCGCGGCCACGCCGCGACAGTCGAGGTAGGCGTTCAACTCCGCCAAGCCGATCGCCGGCCCGTTGAAAACCACCGCGGCGCAGATTTTTTCGCCGAGCATGGTATCGGGCAGCGCAATGGCCGCGGCCGCGAGGACCGCGGGGTGGCCCAGCAGCGGTTCCTCGATGTCCACCGCGGCGATGGTCTCGCCGCCGCGGCAGATCACGTCTTTGACGCGTCCGGTGACCATGAGGTAGCCGTCCTCGCGTAACCGGACCAGGTCACCGCTGCGGTAGAAGCCCTCGGGATCGAAGCAGCGCTCGTTGTCGCGCTCGGCGTGGAAGTAGCCGTTGATCGTGTAGGGCCCCCGCACCAGCAACTCGCCCTCGTCTCCGGGCGCCACCGGTTCGCCCGTGGCGTCGACGATGCGCAGTTCGTCGTCCGGGCACAACGGCCGGCCCTGGGTGTGCTCGACCACATCGGGTGGATCGTCGAGTCGCGTGAAGTTGAGCAATCCCTCGGCCATGCCGAATACCTGCTGCAACGCCGGTGTCAGCGTCGTGCGCAGCAGGCGGGCGTCCTCGGGATCCAGACGGGACCCCCCAACCTGCAAGAGCCGCAGCGATTTCGGTGGCTGAGGCTCCCAGTCGCAGGCCTGCGCCCACAGCTTGGCCAAGGCCGGCACCAGCGCGGTGACGGTCACTCGATGGCGCGCGATGGCGGCGAAGGCGGCCTCGGGGCTGGGGTCGGCGGCGAAGACGGTCGTCGCGCCGACCGTCATTGCCCCGAGCAGACCGGGGCACGCCAGCGGGAAGTTGTGCGCGGCGGGCAGCACGACGAGATACACGTCGTCGGCGGTCAGTCGGCACAGCTGAGCGCTCGCGGTCGCGTTGTAGAGGTAGTCGTCGTGGGTGCGGGGGATCAGCTTCGGGGCGCCGGTGGTGCCGCCCGACACGAGCACCAGCGCGGGTGCGGACGGGTCGCCCGCAACGTGTGGCGCGGCACCGTCGGGCAGCGCCGACCACGCGGTGAACGGGCCGGCGTCGCCGTCGACGATCACGTGGCGCAGCCCGGGATGCAGCACGACGAGATCTTCGGCCATCGCGCGGTGGTCGAAGCCGCCCGCGGAGTCGGTGACGATCAACCCCACTGCTCCACTGACCTCGGTGAAGTGGCGCAACTCGGTCAATCGGTGTCCGGTCAGGCACAGCACGGGGACGGCCCCGGCGCGCAGCAAACCGAACAGGGCGACGGGGAACCGGCATGTGTTGGGCAGTTGCACCAGTACCCGATCGAACGGCGCGAGGCCGAGCGCGGCGAAGCCGGCGGCGGCGCGGTCTGCGAGCGCGTCCAGTTCGGCGTAAGTGTGGCCGCGGTCGGGGTCGGCCGTGTCCACGACGGCGACGCGGTCGGGCCAGGTCGCCGCGGCGTGCCGCAACACCGAGTCGAGGGTTCGGCCGGCCCAGTGGCCGACCGACCGATAGCGAGCCGCGCGGTCGGGCGGGAACGGAACGAAGCCGTGCAGCGGTGGCTCAGGGTCAGGTGGCACTCGGGAACTCCGTCGGGGGCGGGCGTGTCCTGCCGGGCGAACATAGGGTAGCGTACACGAAGTTAGGGCAGCCTCGGCTAAGCCAATCGACGGAGGTGGCGCGGTGAACGCGCGATGAGCGACACACTTGCGATCGTCGGGGCCGGTGCGAAGGCGGTGGCGGTGGCCGCGAAGGCGGCGGTGCTGCGCGAGTTGGGCATCGATGTCCCCGACATCGTCGCGGTCGAACGCTCCGGGGTGGCCGCCAACTGGCGGGCCGGTGGGGGCTGGACGGACGGCCGGCAGCGGCTGGGTACCAGCCCCGAGAAGGACATCGGCTTCCCGTACCGGTCCGATCTGATGCCGGGATCCGAAGTCGACGAACGGATGATGCGGTTCAGCTGGCAGTCGTACCTGGTTGCCACCGACCAGTTCGTGGGCTGGGTCGACCGGGGCAGGCCGGCGCCGACCCACGAGACGTGGGCCGGTTATCTGCGCTGGGTCGCGGCCATGGTGTGCTTGAAAGTCGTTGACGGCGAGGTGGTCCGGATTTCCGTGGACGACGCGCGCTGGGTGCTGCACACCCGGGGGCCGAGCTTGTCCGCCGCGACGCTGATGGTGACCGGGCCGGGACAGCCCGACAGGTCGATGCTCGCGGGTGATCCGCGGGTGCTCTCGATCGCGCAGTTCTGGCGGCGCGCGGGACAACACGAGCGCATCGTCGCCGACAACGTCGCGGTAATCGGCGGGGGAGAGACCGCCGCTTCCATCCTCAACGAACTTTTCCACCATCGGGTTTCGGCCATCACGGCCATCTCGCCGCAGGCGACGCTGTTCACCCGCGGCGAGGGCTTCTTCGAGAACTCGCTGTTCTCCGACCCGACCGGCTGGCGCAGCCTGAGCCAGGCCGAACGGCGCGACTGCATCGCCCGCACCGACCGCGGGGTGTTCTCGGCACGGGTCCAGGAATCCCTGTTGGCCGACGAGCGGATCCAACATCGGCGCGGGCGCGTCGCCCGCGTGATCGACCGCGACGACCGGATCTGGATCACGCTGCGCACCGACAACTGCGGTGAGCCGCTGGAGACGCTGCACCGGTTCGACCTCGTCATCGACGGATCCGGCGCCGATCCGGTGTGGTTTCTGCCGCTGCTGTGCCCGACCGCCCTGGGCGCGCTCGAACGCGGCCTGGGCGGGCCGGTGTCCCTCGAGGCACTGGAGGAGTCCATCGGCGCGGACCTGGCCGTCGCGGGCGTTGCTCCCAAGCTGTTGTTGCCCAACCTGTCGGGCGTCAACGAGGGACCGGGGTTTCCCAACCTGAGTTGCCTGGGGTTGCTGTCCGACCGCGTGCTGGGTGCCGAGATGGGACACACCGGGTCGAAGAAGGGGAGAACCGATGAGTACCAATCCGTTTGACGATGCGGAGCTCGCGTTCTGTGTGCTGGTCAACGACGAGGCGCAGCACAGTCTGTGGCCGGCGTTGACGGACGTGCCGGCGGGGTGGCGCGTGGTGTTCGGCGCGGACAGCCGGGCGAATTGCCTGGCGCACATCGAGAACAGCTGGACCGACATGCGCCCGAGGTGCCTGCGCGGCAATGGCCGGCGGTTAGCTGCTCAGCCGCTCCAGTAGATCGGCGACGGACGCCCCGCCCAGCAGGTCGACCACGTCCACGTCGCGGTCGAACTCGGCTTTGACGCGGCGGCGCAACTCCAGGGCCTGCAGCGACTCCAGTCCCAGCGCGACCAAGGGGGTTTGGGTGTCGATTGTCTCGGCGCGATCGACACCGATGGCCCCGGCCACCAGCGTCAGCAAGCGGTGCGGCGTCCGATCCGCGGTGACAGGCGCGGACGGTCCGGTGGTTTCGGGTGCGGGCGTATCCAGCTGGGACACCAACGAGGCGCGCCCGCAGGCATCCAGCACCGACCGTGCCCGATCCAGCGCGAACGCCGCGACGCCGGCATTTCCGTCATACCGGCCCATTCCCAGGGTCAGCGCGTCGGCCGAAGACATCGCGAGCAACCCGGTCGGGGAGAGCTTCGCGGTGCCTGACGACCGGGGGTCGAAAGTGACCGCCCACTGTCCCCACTGCACGGATGCGCAGTCCACGCCGTGGGCGCGCAGCCGGTGCGCCATCGCGTCGAGCATCCTGTTCGCCGCGGCATAGAGGATCAGGCCGCGGCCACCGACGGTGGCGGCGATCGAGGAGCACAAGACCACGCGGCAGTCGTCGGTGCGCGGGAACGCCGCGAGCACGCGGGAGATGCCGACGACCTTGGCGCGCAACGCTTCGTCGGCCTGCTCGGGGGTGATGTCCGCCAGTTCGGCACCCGAATACTGCACCGCGGCGTGGACGATCAGGTCGGCGGGTGCATCCCGGTGTCGTTGCGCCAGTTCGGCTACCGCCGCCGGGTCGCCGATGTCGCAGCTGGCGACCTCGATGCGCGTCGATGTCGCCGAGCGGATCCGGTGCAGACGCTGCGCGACGGCGTCGGTCTCGCCCGACCGACTGACCAGCGTGATGCGCCGCGCGCCGCGGCGGGCGAAGTGGTCGCAGAATTCCAGCCCCAGCGTGCCGGTTCCCCCGACGAGGAGCACATGCTCGGGCGGCGCCCCAGCGGTACCGGGGGAGGCCGGGAGCTTTTCGATGACCCTCTTCGCGTAGAGCCCGCCTGCGCGCAGCGCCAGCTCCGACTCGCCGGCGGTGTGCAGCGCGGACAGGATCGTGGTGGCCGAGCGCGGTGACACGGGCCCGGGTTCCAGGTCGAGGTGACGGAATCGCACTCCGGGGTGTTCGGCGCCCAGACAGCGGAAACCCGCTGCCGCCGCGCCGTGCACCGGATCGGGCGGTGTGTCGCCGTCGACCGGCTCGCCGTCTACCGTCACCAGCCAGCATTCGGCGATCGCCGTCTTGATGTCCGGCCACCACGCGCGGCCGGAGAAGAAGGTCGCCACCGCCGTGGCGGCGGCCGCATCGTCCACCGGCGGCGACGGCGCGAGCAGGATGACCAGGGTGTCGAGATCGGTTTCCCCGGAGGGGATTTCGTGGCCATTCAGCCTGCGCCCCGAGGCGCCGATGTCGTCGGCGGCGGCGAGCAGCGCGTCGGCCAGCTGCGCGCAGGCCCCGGTGTGGTCGACGATCCCGAACGAGCGCGGCGGTGCCAGCGAGCGGTGCGAGAGCCGGACCCACCGTTCGGTGAGCAGCCGCGGCGCGGCCGTGGCAGGGGCCGGATCGGTCGGGTCGGGGCCGGGCCCCCGCCGGGTGCGCCGGGGCAGGACCTCGTCGTAGGGCAGCCAGAGCTTCGACTCGTTCATCACCAGGTTGGGAAAGTCGCGTAACGGCAGGGGGGTGCGGTCTTCGGGCTCGGCGCGCAGACACTCCCACGGGTAGTCCTGGTCGTGCACGGCCAGCAGCGCCAGGTTGCGGGTGAACTCGGCCAGGTCGCCGGACGCGCGATCGGACGTGCTGACGACCACGGTCGCGCGCGGGCCGGCGGCATGGGTGTTGGAGGACGCGAGGTTGTCCTGGATTGCCAGCTGCAGTGTGGGGTGTTCGGCCAGTTCTACGAACGTGTCGACGCCCAGTTCGAGCGCGGCCGCGATCGCCTTGTCGAATCGGACGGGGTTGCGCAGGTTCCACAGCCAGTATTCGTCGACCGGTAGGTCTGTGGTGATCGGACCGCCGAGGGTGCTCCCGAGGCAGTCGATGTCAGTGTCCAGGAACGCCGGATGCTGCAGTTCGTGGTGGGCGATAGCGCGTACCCTGTCGGCGAGTTCCTGGATCAGGCTGGTGTGGGCCGGATACCGGACGCCGATGACGCGAGCGAAGGTTCCGCGCTCGGTGAACGTGTCGACGATCCCCTCCACGGTGTCCCGTTCGCCGGAGATCCCGACCATGTTGGGGGAATTGACCACCGACAGCTGTGCCCACCCCGAGCGGCGTGCGAGGACGTCCTCGCAGGTGTCGCGGCCGGTGGCGACGACGGCCATCGCATAGTCCCCGGCGCCGAACTGGTCGGCCGCATCCGCGCGAATACCGATGACGCGCACGGCATCCGGCAGTGTGACGGCGCCGGAGACGTAAGCGGCCGCGACCTCGCCCTGGCTGTGTCCGACTGTGGCCCCGGCCACGACCCCGAACGAGCGCCACATCGCGGCCAACCCGGCCATCTGGGTGAACAGCGCGGGCTGCACCGTGATCGCGCGGTCCGGCGCGGGAACATGCAGCCCGAGAAGGTAATCCAGCGGTGACTCACCGACCAGCGTCTGGAACGCCGCGTCGCAACGCTCCACTTCGTCGCGGAACGCGGGGACCGCCTCGTAGAAGAGCCGTCCCATCCCCGGTCGCTGGCCACCCTGTCCGGGAAAGACGTAGGCGATTTTGCGCGCGGCAGCCGGCGTCTCGCTGCGCACCACCGCGGGGTGTGCGCGGTTCTCGGCGACCGCCCGCAGCGCGCCGGTCAGCTCCTCCCGGGTGCCCACCATGGCCAGGGCGCGGTGTTTGCGCGCGGAGCGGGTGCGAAACAGCATCGCCGCAATCTGCTGCGGCGTCACCGCGGAGTGTCCCGTCACGTAGGAGAGCAGGGCCGCGGCTTCGACGCGCAACAACTCGGGTTCATTCGACGACAGCAGAACGGGAACGGTCCCGTCGGGAAGCCGATAGGTCACAGCGTCACGCCCTCACTCCCCTGGATCGGTGGGCATTGCGACCACGGCGTGCGCATTGGCACCGCCGGCGCCGAACGACGACACGGCGCCGTAGCGGAAGCCTTCTTTGGCTTCCCACGCATGCAGCTGTGTGGCCAGCCGCAGGCCCGTGAGGTTCCAGTCCAGCGTCGTGGTCGGGTTGTCCGAGAAGAGGGTGGGCGGAATGTGGCCGTGCCGGCCCGCAAGGAGCAGTTTGATCAGTCCGAGAATTCCCGATGCCGCTTGTGCGTGTCCGGCGTTCGATTTGATCGAGCCCAGCCGGGCTTCGCACCCCGCTGAGCCGTACGTCTTGAACAGGGCGAGCAATTCCACGGGGTCGCCCGCCAGAGTTGCCGTGCCGTGCCCTTCGATCATCCCGACGTCGGCCGGATCGATTCCGGCCGCGTCGAGCGTTTTGCGAATGACCTGCTCCTGCGCGCGCACCCGGGGAACCAGGATCGGCTTGCCCTTGCCGTTGTGGTTGGTTCGCACGGCGAGTATGCGTCCCAAGACGTGGTGTCCCAGCCTGCGCGCTCGCGATTCCCGTTCAACGAGAACCATACCCGCGCCTTCACCCCAGATGGTGCCGCTCGCGTCATCGGAGTAGGCGCGGCAATGCCCGTCGTCGGAGAGCGCGTTGAGTCTCGCGAACTCGTAGAAGGCCGTCGGGGCCCCCAGCACACACACGGCCCCGGCCAGCGCCCATTCGCACTCGTCCATCGCAACCGCGTTGGCGGCCAACTGCACTGCGGTCAGCGAGGATCCGCAGGCGGAATCGATAGCGAGGGAAGGGCCTGTCAGTCCCAGAAAGTGCGAGACCCGTCCGGCGCCTCCCAGTTGCCCCAGGCCGACGGTCCGGTGTCCGGTGAAGGCATCGGCCAGCGCGGTGCGTGGCCCGTATTCCGTCATCGACATGCCGACGAAACAACCGCCGAATTCGCCCTCGAGCGAGCCGGGATTGATGCCGGCATTCTCGAGCGCCTTCCACGCCACCCGCATCGCAACCCGCTGCTGAGGGTGCATCACGAGAGCCTCGCGATGAGTGATTCCGAAAAAGGCCGGGTCGAATGTCATTGCGCTATCCATGAAGCCGCCGGCGTCGCACACTCGCCCCCAGCCGTCGAGCTCCGACACCGAGAACAGGTCCTCCAGCGGCCAGCCGCGGTCGCGGGGGAAGGGGCCGATGAGTTCTTTGGCCTCGGCCAGCGCCGACCACAGGGCGGCGGGGCTGTCGATTCCGCCCGGCGCCTCGACGGCCATTCCGGAGATGACGACGGGGTCGCCGCTCACGACGGCTGCTCGGCGTGCGCGCTCAGCAGCGCCGCGATCGCGTCCACGTGCTGGTTCAGATAGAAGTGCCCGCCCTCGAACATCGTGACCCTGAGCGCGGCGGTGTGCTTTCCCCACGCGTACAGGTCGCCCAGCGTCACATACGGGTCCTGATCTCCGCCCATGGCGTGAATCGGGGCCGCCACCGTGACGTCTTCGGCGCCGGAGTAGGCGTCGAAGGCCTTGAAGTCGGCCTTGACCACCGGAAGCGTCAGCCGCATGAGGTCGCGGTCGGCCAGCACACCGGAGTCGGTGCCCTCGAGCGCCAGCAGGTGATTGAGGAGTTCCTCGTCGTCCTCGGTCGGGTGCGACGGTGTGGCGGCGGCCCGGCACGGGGCGACGGTCGCGGAGATGACGAGCTGGTCCACCGGAATGCCCGCGGCCTCCGCAAGCCGGACGAACTCGAAGGCGACCATGGCGCCCATGCTGTGGCCGAAGGCCACGATCGGAACCCCGCGGTTGTACTCCGAGGCCGAGAACTCGGCGAAGGCTCCCGCAGCGATCTCCGGCAGCGAATGCAAGGCCTGCTCGGCCGCGCGGTCCTGACGGCCGGGATATTGGAAGACGATGACCTCGAAGTTGCGGCCGAGCGCTTTCGAGAAAGCACGGTAGGTCGATGCACCGGCCCCGGCATGCGGGAACACCAACAGCGGAAGACTCCCAGGGGATTGGGGCTTGTGGAACTGCCTGATCCAGCCCGGCGTTCGCAGCATCCGCTCTCACCTCTCGATCGGCGTCACTCCGGCCGCCCGCGTTCGCACTGCCCATAACTTAGGAGAGGCTAACATAAGGTGAAGCTCGACGGGAGTGGGGTGCGGGTCCACCGGCTCCGGGCGCGTCCATGGCGCACCGGTCGGTCCTCAGCGTCGTTCGCGGATCATCAGGGCGGCCCGTTTGTTCGGCAGGGCCATCTCGGTGATGCGTTCGAAGCCGGCACACGTCAACGCCCGTATGCATTGCACGTTGTCGGCATCGGGTTCGGCGACCACCCGGGTCGCGCAGGGATCGACGTCCAGCTGCCAGTCGGAGACTGCCCGCAACAGGGCCGCGCCCAGCCCGCGCCCACGGCATCCGGCAGGCCCCAGCAATACGTGGACGCCGGCGTCGTGCGCGCGGGCGGTGTAGTGCTCGGCGAGGGGGTCCAGGTCGGCGCGATAGAGCTCCCAGTAGCTCATCGGGACGCCGGCCAGCTGACCCAGGTATGGGGTGGAGTGGGTACTGCGGACCTGTTGGTGCAGGTAGGAACGGATCTGGTCGCGCGGCCACGGTTTTCCCCAGAAGCGCGCCACCGCGGGATCGTTCATCCAGGGATGCACCAGGTCGACGTCACGGTCCGGGTCCACGGGGCGCAGCGAGAACTCCGGCGGGAACACCGCGTGCTCCGAGTGGGGCACGCTGTGTCCGAGGTCCACCATGTCCACTTTTGCCTCCTGCGCCCCGGTGAAAGCCGCATCGGAGCGATGTGTGCGCCACCGCCTACGCACCGGGGTGACCGGCCCCCGAAACTGGTAACTTAGCAAAGGCTAACATAAGCTACTGGGCTGACGGTTGGCGGAGCAGGCCAGAGGTCGCTGACCAACCGACATCACCGGCGGAGTGAAGATGGGGCGAGCTATGGCAGACGATGCCCGGACCGTGCAGGATCGCCGCCGAGCGCTTCTGCGCCGACGCATCAGCGAAAGCGGTTTGGCGGCCGAGCAATCCGTCATCCCTCAGGCTGTACGGGCGGGGGAGCGTTACCCCCTTTCGCCCGGGCAGCGACGGATGTGGTTCCTGCAGGCGATGGACGCCGGCGACGTCACGCTCAACGTCTGCGTCGCCTACCGCCTGACGGGGCCGCTGGACGGGGAGCGGCTGCGTGCGGCGTTCCACGACCTGGTGGCGCGGCACGCGATCCTGCGCACGGTATACGGGGTGGACAGCGAGGGCGAACCGTATCAGGTGGTCTCCGACGACGTCGAGATCGTTTGGCCGACGGTCGATCTGACCGAGTTTCCCGAGGCCGAACGAGCACGGCGGATCGAAGGCCTGGCGCGCGCCGAGTTCGGCCGGCCGTTCGACCTCGCCACCGACCTGCCGCTGCGGACGACCCTGATCCACAGCGGGACCGGCGAGTCCGTGCTACTGCTCGTCATGCATCACATCTGCTGGGACGACGACTGCTGGGCCGTGTTCTCCGCCGAGCTGAGCGCGGCCTACAACGGTGACCGGCGGCTCGGCGACGCACCGCAGTTCGTGGCCGCCGAGGTGCTTCAGAGCGCCGCCGAATCCACCGTCGCCGACGTCGGTTACTGGGCCGACACGCTGCGGCCGGCGCCGGAACCCTTGCCGCTTCCCGGCCTGGCCGCCACGAAGCCTTCGCGGGACGCCGAGCGCCTATCCCGTGTCATGCCCCCCGAATTGTTCGACAAGGTAAAAGAATTCGCCCAACGGCAGTCCGCCACGCCGTTCATGGTCCTGCTGGCGGCTTTCGGTGTGCTGGTGCGCCGCTACACCGGAACCCAGGATTTCCTGGTGTCCGTGCCGGTGACCGGGCGCCGGCCCGCCGCCCACGGCGCCCTCGGGTACTTCGGCAACACGCTGTTGCTGCGGATCACCGTGCGGCCGCAGGACACCTTCGTCTCGTTCGTCGACGCGATCCGCGAAACGTGCCTCAACGGATTCGCTCACCAGTCCGTCGGCATCGACCGGGTCGTGCGCGAGGTGAATCCGGAACGCATGGGCCACGACGGCATGGACCGACTGGTACGGCTGGGCTTTTCGTTGCGCAAGAGCGCCAACGACTTCGCCCTGGACGGCATCACCGTGGCACAACTCGACCTGGCGGCGGTGACCGCGCACCTACCGCTGGCGCTCGCGATCGTGCTCGACCCCGACCGGGTGTGCGTCGAGGTCGAATATCAGACCTGGCTGCGCGGTGAACTCGTCGAACAGATGCTGGCGCATTACCTGCAGCTGCTGGACCATGCGCTCGCCGAGCCCGGGCGCCGGATCACCGCCATCGACATGCTCGGCCACGGCGAGCGGGCCGCCGTCCTGGCGCAATCCCATGGTGAGCTCGTCACGACGCCGGCCACCACGATGGTCGCGTTGCTCGAAGCGGCCGCCGACGCGGCTCCTGAGGCCGTCGCGCTGGTCTCCGACGAGGCGCGGCTGACCTACGCCGAGCTGCATCGCCGGGCGAATCGACTGGCGCGCCTGCTCGCTGCGCGCGGCTTGGGTCCCGACGACATCGTCGGGCTGCGCATGACGACGTCGATCGACTTCGTCGTCGCAGTTCTCGCGGTGCTCAAAGCCGGGGCGGCCTACCTGCCGATCGACCCCGCATACCCGCACGAGCGCATCGACTACCTCATCGCGGACGCCCGCCCGCGGACGGTCATCGGGCATCTGGAGTTCGTCGCCGCCGAACGCGACGCCGCGCGTCTCCCAAACGCGATGCTGACCGACGCCGAGCGGCTCTTCGCGTTGCATCCCGAGCATCTGGCGTACGTCATCTACACGTCCGGCTCCACCGGGCGACCCAAGGGCGTGGCCGTGTCGCACCGGGCGATCGCCGAGCACGTCGACGGATTCATCGCCGAGTGGAGCATGACCGCCGCCGACCGGTTGTTGCAGTCGTCGTCGGTCAGCTTCGATGCGTCCTTGCTGGACATCTTCATCACGCTGACGCTGGGTGCGCAGCTGGTCGTACCCAGGCCCGGGGCGTTCGGCGACATCGACTACGTCGCGGACCTGATCGAGCGCCACCGCGTCACCGTGCTGCACATGGTCCCGTCGATGCTGAGCACCCTGTTGTTGCTGCCGCGGGCCGCCCAGTGGCGCGCGCTGCGGCACGTGCCGGTGGGCGGGGAGGCGCTACCCGGTGAGGTGGCCGACAGATTCGCGGGCCATTTCGACGCGGAGCTGCGCAACCACTACGGCCCGACCGAGGCTGTGGTCTGCGCGACACACAGGAAAGTCGAAGGCGCACAAGGCTCTCGCGTCGTGCCCATCGGTGTCCCGAACCGCAACGTCTACGCCTATGTGCTCGACGAGGAGCTGCAGCCGGTGCCCGCGCAGGTGATCGGCGAGCTCTACCTGGGTGGGGCGCAGCTGGCGCGGGGGTATCTGGGGCGCCCCGGGCTGACGGCGGAGCGTTTCGTCGCCGATCCGTTCGCCGCGGGGATGCGGATGTACCGGACGGGAGACCTGGTCCGGCGCAACCTGTCCGGGGAGCTGGAATTCGTCGGCCGCGCCGACGAGCAGGTCAAGGTGCGGGGCTACCGCATCGAGCTCGGCGAAGTCGAGTCGGTGATCGCCGCCCACCCGGCGGTCCGGCACTGCCTCGTCATCGCCGAGGACACCGAAGCCGGGCCGACGCTGGCCGCCTACCTGGTGCCCACCGCCGGTTGCGGCTCGTCGGGCGCACCCGCCGGCGTGCACATCGACGAGATCCGCGCCCACGCCGCGGCGGCGCTGCCGGACTACATGGTGCCCAGCGCATTCGGGGTGATCCCCGAGATCCCGCTGACGGTCAGCGGCAAACTGGACAAGCGGGCTCTGCCCGCGCCCACCCCGGTGGCCGCGCGCGGCCACCGGCAGCCGACCACCGAGATCGAGCGCCGGATGTGCGCGATCTTCGCCCGCCTGTTCGGCCGCGACGAAAACTGGGACCGCATCGGCGCCGACGAGTCGTTCTTCGGGCTGGGCGGCCATTCGCTGCTGGCTGCCCGCCTGGTGGCGCAGATCCGGACCGCATTCGCCGTGGAGTGCAGCGTGCGCGACGTGTTCGACGCTCCGACACCGGCCGGGCTGGCGCGGCTGATCGAACGGCTGCGTGCCGGATCCCGCCCCGCGGACACCCGGCCGCAGCTGACCGGGGAGACCCGCCCGGCCCGGCCCCCGGTGTCGTACTCCCAACTCGCCATGTGGTTCCAGTACCGGATGCGGGGCGCCAACGACGTCTTCAACATGGCGCTCACGCTGCGCTTCACCGGTCCGCTGGACACCGGGGTGCTCACCGCGGCGCTCAACGACGTGGTGGCCCGCCACGAGGCGCTGCGCACGAACCTCGTGGAACACAATGGGATGCCCTACCAGTACGTGCACCCGGAATTGCGGCTCGAACCGGCGGTGACCGAGGTCGCCGCCGATCGCCTCGGCGAGGCGATCGCCGCGCTGCGCCGCCACGTGTTCGCGCTGGAATCCGAGCCGCTGATCCGCCCCACCCTGCTGGTGGCAGGCCCGGACACGCACGTGCTGCTGTTGCTGATCCACCACGCGGTCACCGACCACACCTCGTTCGGAATCCTGGTCGATGACCTCGTCGTCGCGTACCGGGCGCGGCGCAACGCGCAGCCGCCGCAGTGGACCGCACCAGCGGCGCAATTCGCCGATTATGCTCATTGGCAACGGAATACGTTCGAATCCCCGGGTCCGTGGGCGCGCGCGGAGCTGGACTACTGGCGCGACGCGCTGGACGGGCTGCCCACCGACATCTCGGTGGCCACTGACCGCGCGCGCCCGCCGGTGCTCGGAAAATGCGGGGAAGTGGTCGATTTCACCGTCGCCGCGGCCCGGCGGGCGGCACTCGTCCGGCTGGCCGAGGAGTCGGGCACCACCGAATTCTCGGTGTACCAAGCGGTCCTGGCGGTCGTGTTGCACAAGCTCGGCGGCGGCACGGACATCGTGATCGGTAGTCCCGTCGCCTGCCGGGTCGGCGAGAGCACCGCGAACCTGACCGGACCCTGCGCCAACGTCGTGGTGCTGCGCACCGACCTCTCCGGGCAGCCAAGCCTGCGCGAGCTCGTCGCGCGCAGCCGCGACACGGTCAAAGACGCACTGGCACATCAGGAATTCCCCATCGAACGGCTGGTCGAGGCGCTGAACCCGCCACGCTCCCCGTCGCGCAACCACCCGCTGTTCCAGCAGTCCATCCACTTCCGTGGCGAGGACTGGGCACTGTTGCCGCGTGATCTCACCGGCGCCGGGGACACCACGGTGTCGGCGCTCCCGATGGATTTCGAGATCTCATTGCTGGACCTCAACGTCGGCGTGAACGTGACCCCGGACGCCGAACTCGACGTGCGAGTCGTGGCCAATGCCGATCTCTACGAGCCCGCGACGGTCCGGCGCATCGCCGCTGCCCTCGACCACGCGTTCGACGCGTTCGCGATCACCCCCGACGCGGCCCTCGCGTCGGTCGAGCTGCTGCCCGCGGCCGACCTGCGGGCGCTGCTGGCCCCGCCCGCCCCGCCCGAAGCGCGGGCCCGGCCGCTGTCCGGCGGGTCTTCCGAGACCGAACGGGCGCTGACCGCCTTGCTGGAGGAGCTGCTGGAGATCACCGGCGTCCACCGCGAGGACAATTTCTTCGCCGTCGGCGGCGACAGCATCGTCGCCGTGCAGCTGGCGGCCCGGGCCACCGCTGCGGGGCTGCCGCTGACCGCGGCGATGGTGTTCGAGCACATGAGCATCGCCGAGCTGGCCGCCGCGGTCGACGCGGCTGCCGATCAGCCCGTGCCCCAGCATGCTTCGGCGCCCGAGCCGCCGGAGCCGCCGGAGTCGCCGTCGGCGCCGATGAGCGCGTCCGGCCTGGACGAGGCCACGCTGGCGGAGCTCACCGCCTCCTGGCTCAGGGAATCGTGACGTGGTGGTGAGTCAGGCTCCGCCGCAGGTCGAGGACGTCCTCGCCCTGAGCCCTTTGCAGGAAGGGCTGTTCGCGCTGTACCGGCTGGCCGAGGACGGCGTCGACGTGTACACCATGCAACTGCGGGTCGACATCGACGGGCCCGTCGACGTCGATCTGCTGCGCCGCAGCGCCGCGGCGATGCTGGACCGGCACCCGAACCTGCGCGCCGCGTTCTGGGACCGCGGTGTCGAAAAACCCGTGCAGATCGTGCCCGCCCATGCCGAGCTGCCGTGGACCGAACGTACCGCCGCGCCAGGCGAATTCGATGCCATCGCACGCTCGGAGCGGCGCCGCCCGTTCGACCTGGTCCGGGGACCGGCCCTGCGCGTCGTGGTGCTGTGCGTGCCCGGCGAGTCCAGGCGCCGGCTGGTGTTCACCGCCCACCACATCCTGATGGACGGGTGGGCGCTCGGGGTGTTCTTCACCGAGATGCTCGCGGTGTACCGGGCGGGGGGTTCGGTTGACGGGCTGGCGCCGCCCCGCCCCTACCGCGACTACATCGCGTGGCTCGCCCGTCAGGACCGTGCCGCGGCGCTGTCGCGGTGGAACGACTACCTGTCCGGTGTGTCGGCGCCGCTGATGGTCGCCGACGGCACCGTCGCCACTCGCGACAGTGTGCCGGGCACCGCGGAGTTGGTGTTGCCCGCGCCCGACACGGCCCGGCTGCGCACCTGGGCGGGGCGCAACGGCCTCACGCTCAACACCGCGGTGCTCTTCGCGTGGGCGCTCGTGTTGGGCAGGCTCACCGATCGCCGCGACGTCGTCTTCGGCACCGTCGTGTCCGGCCGTCCCGAGCAGCTGGCCGGCGTGGAGGGCATGGTCGGCCTGTTCATCAACACCGTGCCCGTCGTGCTCCGGTTCGGGGCCGACACGGTGGCCGCCCACTGCGTGCGGCTGCAGCGCGAGGCCTCGGCGCTGCAGGATATCGGGTACCTCAGCCTGTCGGAGATCCAGCGGGAGCACGGGCGCGGCACGCTGTTCGACAGCCTGTTCGTGTTCGAGAACGCACCGGTCGAAGACGCCATCCGCGCGGTCACCACGCCCGACGGGGCCCGCTTCCGCCCGGTCGAGATGGAAAGCCTGACGCACTACCCCTTGACTGTGGTCGCGCATCTGCGCGACGACGCGCTGGTGGTGCTCGTGGAGGCGATTGCCGAAGCGCTGCCGCATCTTCGGCCCGACGACATGTGCGAGCGGGTGCTGGGCGTGCTGCGCCGGCTGCCGGACGTCGGCGACGCGACCCCCGACGCGCTCGACGTGCTCACCGCAGCCGAGCGCGCCGAATCCGGCGCCCTGGCCGCTGACCGGGAACCCGCGCCGAACACCACGGTGTGGGAGGTGTTCGCGCGGCAGGCGCGCGCCACCCCGGACGCGGACGCTCTCGGCACGGGCAGCGGCGAACGCTACACCTACGCCGAGCTGCACGCCGCGGCCTGCCGACTGGCCGCGGAACTGGCCGCGCGCGGCGTGGCACCGGAATCCGTTGTCGCGCTGGTGTTGCCGCGCTCGGCCCGGTCCATTGTCGCCATCCTGGCCGTCCTCGCCGCCGGCGGTGCCTACCTTCCGGTCGACGTCACGCTCCCGCGTGCGCGCATCGAGACGATGCTGGCGCAGGCCGATCCGGTCCTGGCCCTCACCACGGCCGGCTGCCGACGGCTGGTCGGCGCGGACACGGCCACACTGGTCATCGACGACCCCGCCGCCGCGCAGCGCATCTCGCGGTCGCCCGCCGACGCGCCGGCGGTGCAACGTCATCCCGGGCAGTGCGCTTACGTCATCTTCACCTCCGGCTCGACTGGGGAACCCAAGGGTGTGCTGGGCACCAACGGCGCGGTGTTGAGCTATTTCGCCGACCACCGCGAGCGCGTCTACGGTCCGGCCGTGGCGCGGCTGGGCCGCCGGCTGCGCATCGCGCACGCCTGGTCGCTGAGCTTCGACGCGTCCTGGCAGCCGCTGGTCGGCCTGCTCGACGGCCACGCCCTGCACCTGTTCGACGCCGCGGAGATGCGCGACGCCGACCGGCTGGTGGCGGGCATGGCCACCCATCGCGTCGACATGATCGACACCACCCCGTCGATGCTCGGACAGCTGCGCGCCGCCGGCCTGCTGACGCACGGCCTGCCGGTCCTGGCCCTGGGCGGCGAGGCGATCGACAGCGCGGTGTGGGAGCAGCTGCGCGGCCTGCCCGCAGCGGGCGTGTGCGGCGCGGTCTACAACTGCTACGGGCCCACGGAGGTCACCGTCGAGGCGGTCGTCGCGGCGGTGGGCGAGTACCGGGCACCCACGATCGGCACCGCCAACGCCGGAACGTTCGCCTACGTCCTGGATTCCGGACTGCGCGTGGTGCCCCACGGCGTGGTCGGTGAACTGTATCTGGGCGGCACGCAGCTCGCCCGCGGCTACCTCGGCCGGCCGGCGTTGACCGCCGCGCGTTTCGTCGCGGACCCCTTCCGTCCCGGCCGGCGCATGTACCGGACCGGCGACCTGGTGCGACGCCTGCCGCACGGCGGGTACGCCTACCTGGGCCGCGCCGACACTCAGGTCAAGATCCGCGGCTACCGGGTCGAGATCGGGGAGATCGAAGCCGCGCTGCGCGGCCATCCCGGGGTCGGTGACGCGGCGGTGTCGGTCGTACGACGTGAAAGCTCCACCGCCCTGGTCGGTTTCGTCGTGTGGGAGGATGCCGCCGCCGACGACCCGGGCGCGGTGCGCACCACGCTCGCCGAGCGGCTGCCGTCCTACATGGTTCCGGCGCGGGTTGTGGCGCTGCCGCGGTTGCCGGTGAGCGGCAACGGCAAGCTGGATCGGCACGCGCTGGACGGTCTGGCCGAGCGCGCGCTGTCGCCCGCGGGCGGCGGCGCGGCGGCCGTTACCGAGACCGAACGGTTGCTGTGCGAGGTGTTCGGGGAGCAGTTCAACGGGGTGGTGCCGCGCCTCGACGACGACTTCTTCCTGTTCGGGCTGGACAGCATCGTGGCGATCTCGTTGGCGCACAAGGCGCAACGGCGCGGGCTGACGCTGCGCCCGCGGATGGTGTTCGCCGCGCCGACGATCCGCCAACTCGCGGCCGCGATCGACGCGGGACCCGCGCCGGACGCACTCGGCGCCTCGGCACCGGGAGCGGAGTACGGCGAGGTGTTGCCGTTGCCGATGGTGTCGTGGCTCTACGAGCACGGCAACTACCGGCGGTTCGCCCACACCGTCCTGCTGCGGTTGCCGTCGGGCATCGACCGCGCGTCGATCGAGTCGATGCTGCAGTCGCTGCTCGACGGGCACGACACTCTGCGCTCGGTACTGGTCGATACCGCCGCGGGTCCGCGTCTGGTCACCCGCGAGCCCGGCGCCGTCCGCGCCGCCGATCTGCTGGGTTGGGTGCGGCTCGCCGAACCCACCGACGCCGCACTGGTTTCGGCGATCGCGGCTTCCGCTCGGGCGGTGCTGGACCAGATCGATCCCCGCGCCGGTGCGATGGTGCGCGCGGTCTGGTATGCCGGCGCGCCGCAATCGGACGTGCTGCTGCTGACCGCGCATCACCTGACGGTGGACGTGGTGTCCTGGCACATCATGCTCGGCGACCTCGTCGAGGGCTGGCGCTGCGTGCGGGCCGGAACGGTACCGAGGATGCTGGGGGAGTTCACCTCCTACCGGCGCTGGTGCGACCTGATGTGGCGGCGAGCCGCGACGAGCGAGGTCGGCGACCAGCGCGGCTACTGGGTCGACCAGGTCCGCGGGACCGACCCGGCGTTGGGGGCGCGGCACGTCGACCCGATCCGGGACACCTGGTCCACGCTGCGGGTGACCCGGGTCGCCGTCGACACCGAGACCACCCAGCGCATGCTGGCCGCGGTCACCAGGGACGACGGCGTGCGCGAATTCCTCTTGACCGCAACGACCATGGCCATCGCCGCCTGGCGCCGCGAACGCGGGCAGGACCCGCGGGCCGGCACCCTCGTGGCGCTCGAGGGCCACGGGCGCGCCGACGCCGTGCTCGACACCGACACGACCAACACCGTCGGGTGGTTCACAAACGCCTACCCGGTGCGCCTGGGCGCGGGACCAGAGGCGCTCGACGTCGAACGGGCCGAGCACAACCCGGGTGCGGCCGGGGCGTTGCTCGACGCGGTGGTGGCCCACCTCGGTGCGGTCCCCAGCGGCGGCCTGGACTTCGGGCTGCTGCGTTACGTCGCGGACGTACCCGAGCTGCGCGCCGCCGCGGAACCACAGATCCAGTTCAGTTATCTGGGCCGGCTCGACCTCGGCGTCAGCGAACAGCCGTGGTCGCTGCTCGCCGGGTCCTACATCGATGCGCTGCCCGATGATCCCGAGCCCGACCTGCCGCTGCGATTCGCGGTGAACCTGAGCGCCTTCGTGGCGATGACACCGGAAGGTGCCCAACTGATCGGCAACTGGCGCTGGAGCGACGCACTGTTCGCGCCCGCCGACATCGACCGCCTGACGCGGCTGTGGCGGCGCGGGATCGCCGCGCTGGCCGCCGACCTTGATCGACCGCACGAAAGGGACCGAAGTGAGGGCGAGGCAACCTGTGAGTGACGGCGCCGACCGCGTGAGCAAAGACCAGATCAGGGTCACCGTCGCCGCGCAACTGGGCTGCCCGGCAACCGAGATCGCCGACGACGACAATCTGATCCAGTTGGGCCTGAACTCGATCCGCATGATGGCCCTGGCCGGCCGCTGGCGAAAGCGCGGCGCGGACATCACCTTCGCCCAGCTCGCCGACGCGCCGACGGTCGAATCCTGGCACGCGCTGCTCGGCGCGGAGCCGGGCACGGGGTCGGCCGGGCCCGGCCCGGCCGACCCCGCCGCCGCGTCCTCGGCCGCAGAGACGGCCGAGGACGCGCCGTTCCCGTTGGCCACCATGCAGCACGCGTACTGGATCGGCCGCGCCGACGAGCAGGAACTCGGCGGCGTTGCGGCCCACCTCTATGTCGAATTCGACTGTGGGGCAATAGAGCCCGAGCGTCTGGAGAGCGCGGTGAGGGCTCTGGTCGCCAACCATCCCATGCTGCGCACCCGGTTTCTGCCGGACGGCACCCAACAGACGATGCCCGAGCCGGGCAGGCCGGTCTTCGCCGTGGTCGACCTGCGCGGACAAAGCCCCGACGTGGTCCGGTCGGCGCTGGCCGAGTTGCGCGACCGCACGACGCATCAGCGCCTGGCGATCGAGGACGCCCAGGTGCTCGACGTCACGCTGAGCCTCTACGACGTGGATCGCGCTCGCCTGCATCTCGACGTCGACATGCTCGCCAGTGACGCGATGAGCTACCGCGTCCTGGTGGCCGAGCTGGCCCAGACGTACCAAGGGGCGACGCTGCAGCCGCCCGGCTACAGCTACCGGCGCTACCGCACCCAACGCCGCCCTGACGCCGCGGCGCGAGCCCGGGACCGGCAGTGGTGGCAGCAGCGGTTGCCCGAGCTGCCCGGCGCACCCGAGCTGCCGACCGTGCCGGTCGGGGAGCGCGGCGCAGCGCACCGCACCGTGCGGCACCACCACTGGCTGGTGCCCGAGGCCAAGCAGCGGCTGATCGCCGGGGCCCACGCCCGCGGGGTCACGCCGGCGATGGCGCTGGCGGCGGTGTTCGCCGACACCGTCGGCGGGTGGTCGGCGCAGTCGCGCTTCCTGCTCAACGTGCCGTTGTTCCAACGGGAATCGGCCCACCCCGACATCGCGCGGGTGGTCGGGGACTTTACCTCCTCGGTCCTGCTCGAGGTCGACGTGACCGACAACGTCTCGGTGACCGAGCGGGCGCGCGCCATCCAGCGCAGCATGTACGAAAGCGGTTCGCACGCAGCCTATTCCGGGCTCGAAGTGCTGCGCGACCTCGGTCGCCACCGCGGGGAGCCGGTGCTGGCGCCGGTGGTTTTCACCAGCGCGCTCGACCTCGGCGAGCTGTTCTCGGCCACCGTGACCGAGACCTTCGGCGACCCGGTGTGGATCGTCTCGCAGGGGCCCCAGGTGTTGCTCGACGCCCAGGTCACCGAGCTGGGTGGCGGATTGCTCGTGAACTGGGACGTGCGCGAGTCGGCCTTTCCGCACGGTCTCATCGACGCCATGTTCGCCGCATTCACCGATGCGGTGCGGCGACTGGCGGACGGCGACGCGGGCTGGGACGCGGAGGCGGCGGTACGGCTGCCCAGCGCCCAGGCCCGGGTCCGTGCGGCCGTCAACGCGACCGACGGCCCGGTCAGCGGACGCTGCCTGCACCAAGGATTCTTCGAGCACGCCGCGGCCAATCCGGACGCGCCGGCGGTCGTCTGGGGCTTGCCCGGGGCAGCGGGTGGGACCGAGGGCGCCTGGAGCTACGGGGAACTCGCCCGGCGCGCGCTGGCGGTCGCCGGTGCGCTGCGCGCCGCCGGGGTACGCCAGGGCGACGCCGTGGCCGTCCAACTGCCCAAGGGGCCCGACCAGATCCTGGCCGTGCTCGGGGTGCTCGCCGCGGGCGGCGTCTACGTGCCGATCGGGTTCGACCAGCCGGACGGGCGGCGCGCCAAGATCCTTGGGTCCGCCGACATCGTCGCGGCGCTGACCACCCAGGGCGCGAGCATGGGACCGTCGGTCCCGTGCCTGCCCATCGACGCGGCGCAACGGCATTCGCCGCCGCTGCCGGCGCCGGTGCTCCCCGGCACCGGCGAACTCGCGTACGTGATCTTCACGTCCGGCTCCACCGGCGTGCCCAAAGGGGTCGACATCAGGCACGTCGGGGCGATGAACACCATCGACGCCCTCAACGACCGGTTCGGCATCGGCACCGGCGACCGGGTGCTGGGGCTGGCCGCCCTCGAGTTCGACCTGTCGGTCTACGACATCTTCGGCCTGCTGTCGGCTGGCGGTTCGATCGTGGCCATGGATACCGACCACCGGGCCGCGGCCACCACCTGGGTGGAATTGATCCGCCACCATCGGGTTTCGGTCCTCAGCTCGGTGCCGAGCTGGCTGGACATGATCTTGGAGCTGGGCGGGGACCGGCTGGGCGACTCGCTGCGTGTGGCCATGCTGTGCGGCGATTGGGTGGGCGCGGACCTGGCCCGCCGGCTCGCCCAGCAGGTGCCCGGTTGCCGGTTCGCCGGGTTGGGCGGCGCGACCGAGACCTCGGTCCACGGCACCGTGTGCGAGGTCGTCGGGGCGCCACCGGCGCACTGGACGACCGTGCCGTTCGGGGTTCCCCTGCGCAACGTGCGCTGCCGGATCGCCTTCCCGACGGGGCGCGACTGCCCGGACTGGGTTCCCGGCGAACTGTGGTTCAGCGGCCCCAACCTCGCCGCGGGATACCGCAACGACCCCGACCGGACCGCCGAGCGCTTCGTCGAGCACGACGGCGCGCGCTGGTATCGCACGGGCGACCTGGCGCGCTACTGGCCCGACGGCACGATCGAGTTCCTGGGCCGGGCCGACCAGCAGGTTCAGATCCGCGGGTACCGCGTCGAACTCGGCGAAGTGGAAAGCGCGCTTCGTGCCGTGCCGGGGGTGCGCCATGCCGTCGCGGCCGTCGTCGGCGCCGCCGCGCCCCAGCTCGTCGCCGCGGTTGCGGGAGAACCGTTGGCCGACCTTGCCGCGACGGTGGCAGAGGTGTTGCCGCACTACATGATTCCCGCTCGGATCAGCATTGTGCAGCGGATCCCGTTGACCCCCAACGGCAAGGTGGACCGCACTGCGGTGACCGCGCTGCTCGACGGGCAGGGCTACGACGGGGACGCAAGCACCCCACGCAACGACCTCGAGGCCGCCCTGGCCCGGATCGTCACCGAGGTGCTGGGCGCGCAATCCACCGGCGTGCAGGACGATTTCTTCGCGCTGGGCGGCGATTCGGTGCTGGCAACGACCGCGATCGCCCGGATCCGCGACTGGCTGGACGTCGAGCACGCCATGGTCGCCGACCTCTTCGCCGCCCGCACCGTCGCCGGCCTGGCCGAGCGACTGGAAGGGCGGGAGTCACAACGCGGTACCCCGGGCCGGCTCGCCGTGATCGCACGCCACTACCTCGACGTGGCCGCGATGACGGACGAGGAGGTCCTGGCCGATGACCGGTCGCGGGCGTGACGCCCACCGAACGGTCTCGTCTGCTGCACAGGTTGGGCACGGCTGCGCCTGAGTCCGCCCGGGTACCGTCGCGATAACGAAACCAATCGTCACTGGGAAAACAGCCGACACACAGGGCACAATGCCAACACAGGGCACAATGCCAACACAGGGCACAA